>JAMOSA010000247.1 GCA_027063325.1 Campylobacteraceae bacterium | reverse complement strand
GCATCATCTGCAGTGTCAAGACAGCTTTAACCAATCTATTGTTAGCCAATCTTCTAAAGTCACTCAAATACTCTTCCTGGGCTGAATCATTGAAACTAAGTTGTGCAAATGTAAGCTTATAGATAGCCTGTTCATTTTCTGTAAGCAATTCAAAGTTTTTCTTCTCATTTGCAGTGTTAACTTCAGACGGAAACCATGTATTTGCATTCATCAAATCATACAAATTACTGTCCCATCTATATCTTGAACGATTAAAATCAACAAATCCGGTAGCTGATCCACCATATATCCTCTCATCTAATATATCTTCACCATTTGGATTGTAGTACTTCTCAGGCTTCATATATATACTCCTTAATCTCAAATATTTGTGATATTATAACCAACAAACATCAGATAGGACAGATAATGAAGAGACGAAACAGTTTAACAGGCAGATTTCACGGTGGATGCAAAATGGCAGAAGAGGATATTGCCTTTTTAAAAAGCCCCGAAGCAAGAGGACCTAGATTGGAGCTTGATTATGCAAAGGCTGAACATGTTATGTATAATTTAGGTGTTGAAAGAAGTATAGTAGTATTTGGCAGTGCAAGAATAAAAGAGCCAAAAAGAGCCAAAGAGGAACTCTTAAAAATTGAACAAAAGATTAAAAAAGGAGATAAAAGTAAGGAGACAGAGATTGAATATAAAAAAGCAAAAAGAGCTTTAAAAATGAGTAGATACTATGAAGATGCAAGAGAGCTTGGTCGTCTTGTTGGCAGATGTGGTGATGGTCCAAATGATAATAGGCTTCTACTAAAAACAGGAGGTGGACCTGGTATTATGGAAGCAGCCAACAGAGGAGCCAGTGAAGTGGGTTCAAACTCTATAGGACTCAATATCAAGCTTCCTCATGAGCAATTTCCAAACAGATATATAACTCCTAAGCTCTGCTTTGAATTTCACTATTTTAACATAAGAAAATTACATTTTGTAATGAGAGCCGATGCACTTGTTGTATATCCCGGAGGATTTGGAACACTTGATGAACTATTTGAGATAATTACACTGGTTCAAACAGATAAAAAATCTGAAATTCCTATAGTACTTGTTGGTAAAAAGTATTGGCACAATCTGATTAACTGGGATATGTTGGTAGAAGAGGGAATGATAAATCAAAATGATTTGGAGATATTTACCTTTGCAGAAAATGCAACCGAGGCGTGGAATTATATAGTACAATGGCATACCAAAAGAAAAACTACTCTCTACAAACTCTATAAAAAAGACAAAAAAAAGATCAAAAGATTAAAACATCACTAAATACCATCTCCCCTCTTTGTAGTGGGAAGTAGTTGTATCTAACATTTGCCAGAGAGTATAAAATCAACTGTATTGTTTAGATATACATTATGTTTATTATCCTTGTGATATACTATATAAAACTTCCTATACATTGTATAACCCTGTAGTCTTGACTCATAGAGTGTTCCATTTTGAACCTCTTCTGTAATTGCATATTTTGATACAATAGATACTGTTGGATTGGTTGTATCTTTTCTGCTTCTTTTAACCGTTTGCAGTACTGCTGTTGTATTACTGACTTCAGAGAGTACATTAAAGTTTTTACAAGATACTCCTATCTCTTCAAATACTTCACTAATTACCTTTCTAGTTTGACTCCCCTCCTCTCTACATACCCACTTAAATTCATACAAATCTTCAGGTCTTAGATATTTTGGTAGTGGAACATTACTAAATACAACCAACTCATCATCTCTCCACTCTCTGACTGTCAAATCATCAGATACAATATGAGCTTCAATAAGTCCCATATCAAGATTTCTCTCATGTACCATATCAACTATATTTTTACTCACATCAATAGTAAGTTTGACATCATTGTTTATTGTTTCACTGAGTGTATTTAAGCATTCACCAGGGAGTACATAGTTACCTATTGTAAATGAAGTACCAAGTCTAAATGTGATCTTTTTATTGATAATTTTAAGAACATCACTCTCTATCTCATGAATAGACTTCTCCATTCTAACTGCAGCTCTGTATAACTCTTCTCCGGCTCCTGTCAATCTGATACCGTTTTTCTTTCTCTCTATAATCTTGTTTTCCAGATAATTTTCAAGATATTTTATCTGTTGGGTAACAGCAGGTTGAGATATACCAAGCTTTGCAGAGGCTTTGGAGAAACTCCTCTCTCTAGCAACAGTCAAAAAGGTCTCTAATTTTGTAAAATCTTTTAGCATCATAATGGTTTCCTCCACTATTTTTTGGTATCTATCTTCAAACAGAAGAGATACCCAATCCCCCTATTTTTTAGATAAACCTATTTTTATATAAGAATAATTCAATTTAAAAACTATATAGATAAGTATAACTTATTTTGAATAATATTTCAACAACAATAACTTATATAGATACAACTATGTATAAAATGTGAATTTTTATATGCAAACAGGATAACACACTGCTAATAATTATATATAACCCAAAGCTCTCAAACAAGCAATCTCACTTTTATATATGTAACGATATAATATAGATATATTATAAAAGAAAATTTCTAATTATATATCCAAAATCAAATATTATAATATTTTATAATTAGAGCCTAAGAGAGAACAAGTATGCTAAATGAATTGAATGATGCCCAAATTGAAGCAGTTACACATATAGATGGTCCTTTGCTTATTTTAGCAGGAGCAGGAAGCGGTAAGACCAAAACAATTACCACAAGATTAGCTTACCTGCTGGGCGAAGTAGGCATAGATCCTCTAAACACACTTACACTTACCTTTACAAACAAAGCTTCAGCAGAGATGAGAGAAAGAGCCATAAAACTGATTGGCAATAATATTACCAAATTTCCTCTACTGTGTACTTTTCACAAATTTGGATTACTCTTTTTAAAGTTTCATATAGAAAGACTTGGCAGAGCAAACTCATTTGTAATTATTGACAGTGATGATAAAAAGAGGCTTATTAAAGCCATATCAAAAGATTTGAAAATTGATTTGGCACCATCATTTATAGCAAGTGAAATATCAAAGTATAAAAACAATCTGCTTGAACCAGATGATGTAGTTGAAAAAGCAGAATTGCCAGAGTATAAACAGGCAGCACAAATATATGTAGAGTATCAAAAGAATATCAAAGAGAATAATCTTGTAGATTTTGATGATTTGATAACCCTTACTTATAAAATATTACAAGAAAACAGAGATTTAAGGATTGAGACCAGTAAAAGATACCAATATATTATGGTAGATGAGTACCAAGATACTAATGAGTTACAGTTTCAATTGTTACAACTCTTATGCAGTGAACATAATAATTTGTGTGTTGTCGGTGATGATGATCAGAGTATATATGGCTGGAGAGGTGCCAATATACGCAACATATTGGAGTTTCACCAAAACTTTGAAGATACAAAAATAATAAAACTTGAGACAAACTACCGTTCAACAAATCAGATACTTGAAGCTGCAAATTCACTGATAGAACACAATAGAAACAGACTTGGCAAAAAACTGGTAAGCTTCAAAGGAGACGGAAAAGAGATAGAACTGCTACACTCCATAGACGAAGCACATGAAGCAAAAAATATAGCAGGTCAAATAAAAAAACTGCTAAAAGATGGTGTAGATCCTGATGAAATAGCAGTACTGTACAGAATCAATGCACTCTCAAGGTCACTTGAAGAGGGGTTTACAAAAGAGGGACTCAGATTCAAACTCATTGGAGGAACAAGATTTTATGATAGAGCAGAGATCAAAGATATTATAAGCTATTTTCGTGTTATTGCAAATCCAACTGATGATTTTTCACTGCTTCGTATTATAAACAAACCTCGCAGAGGACTTGGAAAGACATCTATACAAAAACTCCAAAATCTGGCAAAAAAACAAAACAACTCTTTGTATATGACAATACTTGAGAACTCTGTTGATACACTTCAAAAAGCAATAAGCAAAAAAGCAGCTTTGACACTTAAAGATCTGATTAAAACAATAGATGAACTTCAAGATGAAACCCAAAGTTCATGGGATAACTTTATAACCATATTTGAACAAAAAGTGGGATTGAAAAACTACTACTACAAAAATCAAGATGGTAGTGACAGAGTAATGAATATAGATGAATTTTACGGTTATCTAAGAGACAGTAGCAAAAAGAATCCTCACTTGACACTGGATGAATTTTTAAATGAGATTTCACTTCAAAGTGAACAAGATCAAGTAGAAGATAATGCAGTAAATATTATGAGTATTCACGCTTCAAAGGGACTTGAATTTGAACATCTGTTCATAATAGGTCTTGAGGAGGAGTTTTTTCCACTTCTTGGAGATGGTTGTAATATGGAAGAAGAGAGAAGACTAGGATATGTTGCATTTACCCGTGCAAAGAGCCATTTGACTCTGTGTTATACAGACAGTAGATTCTACAAAGGATATAGAAAACAGGGGTTGGAAAAGAGTAGATTTTTAGGTGAAGCAGGACTTATAAAAAATGCTACTTTCAAAATAACCAAGAGTTCATCATTCAAAAAGGGTGATTTGGTAAAACACAAAATATTTGGTATAGGAAGAGTACAGGCTGTAACAAAATCCGGCAAAGAGTATAAACTGCTTATAAACTTTGGTGGCAACAAAAAAGAGATACTTAGTTCATTTGTACAGGCAGTTTAGATTATGAATAGATTATTTGTAGTAAATAAACCTATATTTATAAGTTCAAACAATTATATGTACCATATCAAAAGAAGATATAGTGAAAAAAAGGTTGGTTTCTCAGGTACTTTGGACCCTTTTGCAACAGGAAGTTTGATTGTAGGAACTGGACAATATACAAAACTATTTAGATTTTTGAAAAAATCTCCCAAAAGTTATAGAGCCACAATGTGGCTTGGGGCAGTATCTGAAACTCTTGATATTGAAAAAGTATCCCATATAAAAACAGTAAAACCATTTGATATTAAGAGTATAGAAGATGCACTATATTCAACAGTAGGCAATATAGAGTACCTTCCACCAAAATACAGTGCCAAAAAAGTAGATGGAAAAAGAGCCTATGATTTGGCAAGAAGTGGTAAAGATGTAGATCTAAAGATAATAACATCTACCATATACTCTATCAAAATGCTACACTATAAACATCCGTTTGTTACATT
>JAMOSA010000246.1 GCA_027063325.1 Campylobacteraceae bacterium | reverse complement strand
GAAATTGAAGTAAGCGAAGGAGCTTATATTCGCTCTATAGCTCAAATATTGGCTAAAAAGCTAAAAGTAGATGCTACACTATCTGGTCTTCATCGTTTAAATGAAGGCAGATTCAGATATCAAAATGAAAAGATGTTAAATCCCATAGAGTATCTAAATATTCCCAAAAACAGATATTTTGGAGACAAAGAGTCTCTAAGGCTTGGTAAAAAACAGACAATTGACAGCTTTGAAAAGAGAAAAGATGGCAAATACTATATAGCTTATGATGATTTTTTATCTGTTATTGAAATAAAAAACCAAGAGGTAAAGTATCTGTTAAATGATATTAGACTAAACAGTTAATGCTATATATTTCACTCTTTTTTGTATCATTTGCATCTGCAACTTTGCTACCAGGAGGTAGTGAAGCTCTACTGATTAGCTACTATCTAATAGGACTTGATCCTGTACTTTTATTACTATTTGCTGGAAGTGGCAACACAATGGGTTCGATGCTAAACTACTATATAGGTAAAAAGGGTAGTGAATATCTGATAAAAAACAATAAAGTATCACCAAATCTTTTGAAAAAATCCAAAACACTATTTAACAGATACGGAGGATTTATACTACTGTTTAGCTGGATGCCAATTATTGGAGATCCATTGACTCTCTTTGCCGGAGTAGTAAAATACAACCCTCTATTAACTGTTATAATTATTGCTATATCAAAATTTGGAAGATATGGAGCAATTCTATATTTTATGTAAAATTTTTACTCCATATCAAAAAATTGTTATGATATGACAATGTCACTCATATCATCATATGCAATACCACTAAGATCAATCTCTTCTACAATATGAGTACCACTTAACTCTTCTTCGTGTAAAATATAAGCCTGGGCTGAATTGTTTTTGATAATATTTTCACAATTTCTAACAACTATCGATTCATCATCTCTATTGTATCCTCTGTCAATTATACTTAAGATTCTATCTTTATCGTGAGTCACCTGATATGCCTCTATAACATCATGAGCTGCTTGTATATCACTCATATCTGAGTATGCAAAAAGCAATCCAATATCACATTTATCCTGTAGTACTTTAGCATCTTCTGGATGCTCTTGAGCTGCATTAACTATTGCTAAGATATATTCAGATTTAGATATATTACCACTACTCAATTCACCTTTCCAATAATCAAGTCCTGCTTTATCTGGATCTCTATCTAATACATTGTTATATACACTGAATATAAAAGTATCCAAGGAACTATTCGAAGGAAATGTCTGTTTAGCCTCTGGTTGATCAAAAAAGCTTTGTGCCACCTCTTCTATAGTCATTTCACCACTCTCAATTTTTAACATCCAATATTCCAAACCTTCTGCATCTGGAGCTCTTCCAAATGTTGCTACATAAAGACTAGCTAACTGCTCTTCTAACGATAATTTATTTGCCATTTTACTCTCCCAAATTTTATACAATTTTAATTTAATACTATAAAATATTACAGTCATTTGTTAAATATGTCAATAGAGCTGTAGCATAATTATTTTTCTAAATTATTAAAAAATAGATACAAAATTATTCTATATCAATATTCCAACTCTTTATTATCATATCTGTGGCATCTTCTGGAGGGATAGGATTGATATATACTCCTGTTGCTGTCTCAAAACCACCTATTTTATACAATCTTGGAATTATTCGTATTGCAAAACGCCAAAAGTGTGGAATATTGTCAAAATACTCCTCTGTTGCATAGTTTTTTTGAACCGGAGGCAAATAAAAGTGTATATTAAAGTGAAAATCACCCAACTCTTTGTACAAAGATATAAATAACTTTTGTAGTATTATAGATAACTCTTCTATAGAGCTACTATCCATCTCATCTATTGATACAATATTCTGTTTTGATATTATCATCATTTCAAATGGGAAAGATGAAGCAAAT
>JAMOSA010000245.1 GCA_027063325.1 Campylobacteraceae bacterium | reverse complement strand
AAGATAGAGTATTGAAAAATGAACCTATGATTAATGATCTCTTTTTGAATAACACTTATCCTTTATCTATAAATGCAACCTCAGAGAGCATGGAACGACAACATAATGATCATGTAGAACAACAACATGCACCATCTATTGATACTCCAATTAGTAGTGAAGATATGCTAAAAGGTTATATTCAGGCTGTAAAAGAGGGGTATGGATTTATATCTCCATTGGATGGAGGAGAGAATATATTCTTCCACTATTCAGATTTGGAAGAGGGAGTTGATCTATTTGATTTACAAATTGGTGAGATGGTATGTTATGAAGAGGGAACAAATGACAAAGGAGTTTGTGCTAGAAATATAAGGAGATGTATATAATATAGATTTATTTTTATTATATATACAAACTAACTTTGCACACAAAAGCACTACAAATACAAAATATTGGTTGAAGTGTTTTGTTTGGTGGTTTAGTGTGCAAAAACTGAGGGATTATTATATAGGTGTAAATTGTTTAATATCCCTCTTTTGAGTATTTTGAATTTTCAGATAAAGTAATTTTATAATTAAATAGAATATTAAAATATCTCTTTGAAGATATTTTGTATATTTTGGTATGAGAAGTACTTTTGACAGTACAGCGGACCTTTGTGTGACATCTCAAGCAGTTTTTGGGTGTTGAAATAGAGTTCTATAACAGTTTTTGCAAAATCAGAGGCGTTATCAGATATAGCCATATATTTGTCTGCTTCATTTAACCCTTCAGCTCCTATTGTGGTAGTTACTATAGGTACTCCATTATATAGTGCCTCAACAACTTTGCCTTTGATTCCTGCACCATATCTTAGGGGAGCTATTGATATTTTGATACTGTTATATATTTGTTGTAACTCATTGTCATCTATATCACTCTTTATAATTATGTGTTCACTCTTTAGTTTGGTAATCTCTGTAGGAGGCTTTGAACCTATAATATATAATTTTATATTAGGAATTTTTTCTATTATTTGTGGAAATATATCTTTGACAAACCAAACCATTGCATCTATGTTTGGTGTATGTTTAAATCCTCCTACAAAGAGTATATCTCTTCTATTTTGTGGATTATATTTTGGCTTCTTGAACTCTTTAAACAGATATAGAGGTATTTGAATGGAATTTATATAAAATCTTCTCTTTATCTCTTTTGTCTCATTATCTGAAAAAAAGAGTGACAAATCACACCTTTTTAATAGTTTTAATTCAACAAGCTTCCATCTGTTTATACTTTTGAAAGATTCTAAATCTCTTGTAATAAAATACTCTCTGGTTGTTCTTAGATAGTGCAGATCTATCCCCATATAGTATATTTTTGATTTTGTATATATTTTTAGAAAATCTATATATTTTATACCTATATGTGGACGGCAGAGTATAATATAATCAATATGCTTTTTGTTTTTTTTAATCCACTCTCTCCAGCTGTTTTGATACTCAGGGCCATAAAGTACCTCTACGCCAAGCTGTTGTAGATTTTTTAAATATGGTCTATATGGATAGTGCAAGAAGTCTGTCCCTATGAATTTTACATTATATCCTGATTTTATAAAGTATTTTATATACATATATATAGCTTTTGAACCAGCATCTTTATCATAGTGTGGAATATAGTGATCTATAATTAGTATAGTTTTTTTATCTTTGCTTCTATCCCTTGCCAAAAATATATTAGAACCTTTTAAAAAGTGTTCTTTTTTTAGTATCTTATGCCACTTTCTTATAAACTTCTCTTTATTTATTTCTTGAAATTTTTTAATTCCTTTATCTATAGTATTGCCGTGTGAGACTCCTTCATAGTGGATAACAACAGAGTTTGGTTGATAAACTACCCTGTAACCTTTTTGTCTTACTTCAAATGCCAAATCAACATCTTCATAGTATGCAGGTGCAAATCTTTCATCAAATCCTCCTATGTCATTCCAGAGTGATTTTTGTATTATAAAACATGCTCCGCTTACATAATCACACTCTTTTATGTAATTGTATTCAGCATTTGTAGGATCTTTGTATTTGCCATAATTCCATGCACTACCGTCTCTCCATACAATTGCTCCTGCTTCTTGAAGTTTGAGGTTTGGATAGAGCAGTTTTGAGCCAATCAAGCCTATATCAGAATTGGTTTTG
This sequence comes from Campylobacteraceae bacterium, assembly GCA_027063325.1. Classification (GTDB taxonomy): domain Bacteria; phylum Campylobacterota; class Campylobacteria; order Campylobacterales; family Sulfurovaceae; genus Nitratifractor. Next base: position 2,904 of record JAMOSA010000245.1, on the reverse strand, counting down.
ATTAAATCATACAAAGAGTTTAACCATCCATTTTGTACATTTACATCATTGTTCAAAAAGACTAAATAACTTCCTTTCGCATACTTTGATGCACTGTTGCAATTTTTTAAAAACCCCAAATTATTTTTATTTTTTATATATTTTATATTCTCTATATTTAACTCTTCTTTACTGTTTGGGTTGTCATCTGCTACAATTATCTCATACTCTATATCTTTGGTAGATTCAATAATTGATTTGATACAGGATATTGTATAGTTTGATTTGCCATATACAGGAATAATTATAGATACCTCTATATTATCAAATAGAGGTACTTTGAGGCACTCTTTTGTATCTATTTTGTTCGGATCATAAAGTTGTATATTTGGAAGTATATCTATATGGTTTAATTCAAAAAATCTTTTGAGTTTTGTAAATTTACCTATAAAGAGATAGTGTTCAAATGGAGTAAGACTCTTTTTGCCTTTGTAAATATTCTCTTTGTAAAATCTATTATCAAAATCTATATGTGGATCTCTATTCTCAATCCAACCATATCTTCTATAGTGTTTTTTTGGATTAAAATTTGCATTATATATATCTCTATATCTACTAAGATAGTAATCTTCATCAAAATATTTTATATACAAAGAGTGTATATATTTATTTACTGGTATATTTTTTTCTATATTTGTTAAATTATTGAAAAATTTTATAAAATCTTTTTGGGTATCACTTAAGGTATCTATATTTACTTTATTTTTAATGGTATATTTAAATTCACTTTTTATATAAAATGAATTTTTTAAGAAAAAATATTTAGTATTTTCTGCAATTTTATCAACTGTTTTATCCGTCTGATTTAAAAGATTATTATAAGATACAATAAGATTGTTGTAATCAACTATATTTTCTAAAATAACTCTATATACTTCAAAAAAGTTATCTACAAAATTTTCAATTGTAGTGTTTTGCTTATATGATGTGATATATGTATCTATAATATTGTTACAAATCCTTTTAATAATTTTGAATATATCAAAATATGATGTGATATATGTATCTATAATATCTCTTGTAATCCAAACAATATATATATTATATCTCTCTTTTAGTCTTTGTAGTCTAGAGAAGCTTTTGTTAAAATACTCTACACTATTTGATTCCATAGAGTATATGCCACCATTTTGGATAGATTGAATATCTTGTAGTTGTATAAGTTTGGAATTGTTTATCTCAATACTCTTTATACCACTATTGTTAAATCCCAAAAATATCAATAAAGACTCTTTTTGTCTATCCCAGACTCTTTTTTTGTTTAGTATCTCTTTGTATCCACTGTAACAGAAGTGTTCAAATGCTGATTTTAATTTTCCCTCTTTTAGTGCATTTGCTATATCTTTGAATCTTTGCAGGTATATAGCTTCATTAAAACACTCAAAATCTTTGTGAAAATATCTCTTGCCATCTCTTATATCCCTTAGACCTTCATTATAGAGATGCTCTATGACTTTTTGTCTATCTATATCCGGATTGATTTTGAGATAGGATTTTGTATCAAAACCGTTAATGGGAGGAATTTTATTTAAATTTGAAATATTTAATACTGCTTCTATATCGATAGCTCTTTTGGAGTATATTATATAGTGTATAAAAGGGTAGATTGTATCTTTGTCTATATTGTGTTTTTTTGCATAAATATCTGGTTTGAAATGTGGATTTGGTTCTCTTCCCTCTTTTAATCCTACTCTACAGAAGTGTTCAAGCGGAGACTCTATTGAGAAGTCTATATCACTATATCTGTTTTTGTAAAACTCTTCATCAAAAAGTTTACTCTCTTTTATCAGTTCAAAATACTCCATATCATATCCTATCTCTCTTTTTCAATCTTTGTTAAGACATTTTTAGCACTCTTTACAAGCTCTTTGTACTCTCTTGAAGAGAAGGCTATCCTCAATCTTTCATGATAGTCAGGGTATAATTGTTCTATCTTTTTTATAGCTGATTCTACTAATTTTTGCTTTTCATTCTTGAATGAGGCTGTTCTAATGTGATATATAAAAACTGATGTAGAAAATATATTTGTATATCCACTATCTATGGCTCTTAGACAAAACTCATTCTCCTCCCCATATCCTCTTGGAAAATCTTTCTCATTAAATAGACCAATGGCATCTATCAATTCTCTTTTTATATAAAAGCAAAATCCAGAACCGGTTGGAAGCTTGATACTACTGCATACTGAGGTATCTTTTGTCATTAGGTGTGCATAGTGTTGATAGTGAAGATCTTTTGGTTTTGGGTTTGCTTTGCCTTTGAGTGGGATAGAGAATGCTCCAGCATTGTCGCTCATTGCTGTAACTGTTCCGGTGTTTTTATCCCTGTAAGCCTCTTTTTTTAGATTCTCTATCCAAAAATTGGTTGTTATGGTATCACTGTTTAGGAGTATAATATCTGAATTACTCTTTACTCTTTTTATAGCAAAATTGATATTTTTGGTATAACCTATGTTTTTTTTGTGATTGATGGAGTTTATATATGGCAGTTTTGTATATTTGTTTATCAAATCCAAAACTCTCTTGTCACTGCTTCCGTCATTTGAAAGGTATATTGTTGAATTATTGTCAATAGTTTTTGTGAGTGATAAAATCAGATTTTTTGTCTCAATATATGCATTATATATCGGTACTATTATAGATACCTCTTTTTGAGGTTCTTTTTTATCTGGACGCTTTTTGTTTGAGAGTATGTTTTTTAGTATTTTGGAGAGCTTTTTATTGTAAATATCTTCTGAAGATATAGATTTTATCTTTTTATATCCATATAATCCATGTTTTATAATAAGTTGTGGATTGTTAGCATAAATTTTTAGTTTCTCTACTACTTGGTCAATATTTTTATACTCAACAAGATAACCACTTT
>JAMOSA010000244.1 GCA_027063325.1 Campylobacteraceae bacterium | reverse complement strand
ATTATCATCAATTAACTCTCCAATTGCTCCAAAATCATAGGCAACTACAGCTCTTTTTGAAGCCATAGCTTCACCTACTGTTCTACCAAATGATTCTGCAAAGTGTGAAAGGTTCAAAAGAATATTAATTTTTTTGAAAGCTTCTGTAGGTTCATCTATATATCCACCTATTTTTATATTTGTAAGTTTATATCTACTGATTTTTTCTTGAATCTTTTTTGTATGATCATTTACAGGACCATATATTGTAAATTGCAGGTTATCAATAGTTTGTAACCTCTTTGCAATCTCTACTATATCATATATCCCCTTTTTGGGTTGATTGCTACTAAGAAGTCCTACATTTATGATATCTCCAAGTTTATGTTCTATATCAAATCTATCTATATCTATTTTGTTATAGAGCACTGGTATATATTTATCTCTTTGAAATGCTTTTGCTGTAATTTTGGAGTTTGCTATCAGATTGTCTGCATAGTAGTGGATATGGTCATATATCTCTTTTAGATCCATATTGATTGTCTTTTGGAGATGCTCATCATATGATATTATCTCTCTGATATGAATTACACTCTTTATACCTCTGTTTTTTGCAGCAATTAGTGCCTCTTGGTGCATAATTGTATTTACATATACCAAATCTATACTATTTTTTTCTAAAATATCTTCAATTAAGGTAACACTCTCTTTTATTATCCCTCTTCTATTCCAAAATTTATAGTTTAAATGAAAAATATCTACTGAGTATTTTTTAAGTATATCAATATATTTTTCATTTTTAAAGCTAGGAGTCAATATATATATATTTATATTCATCTTTGAGATAGCTTTTACAATATCTAAAAAGCTTCTCTCTCCTCCAAATATTGTCTCATTTATACTGTGTGCAACAAGCAGTATATTTTTATTGCTCTTTATGACTCTTTTGTAACCTTTGATTTTGAAATTACTTTTATAGAAGTTTAGATACTCTTTATCATCCAAAACAGATTTTTCTATTTTTGGTAGATAATTTTCTACACCCATTTTTTTTAACTCTTTGGAATCAAGCTCCCACTCTATAATTTTAAATCCATCTTTACTGTATTGCAATTCAATATCAGGTTTTATATATTTTGACCATCTTTTTATAAATACTCTTCTATTTTGTGCTACAAATTTCCCTCTTCCTTTACTCTTACTCTCATAGTGATAGATTGTAGAGTTTGATACATATTTGCAGTATCTGTTTGTGATATTTACCAATTTTAAGCACAAATCTATATCCTCTTGACCATTTATATATGATGTATCAAATCCCTTTACAAGTGCAAAATCTTTTGCTCTTATTCCAAGACATGCTCCAGTTACTGCTTGAAGGTATCTGTCTTGATTTAATATATTATCTTCTAGTTGTATATTATTGTATAGGTTTAACCCAAGTGAACTCTTGTTTGAAAAAGCAATGCCTATAGATTGAATAGTATCATCAGGGTAAAGCAGTTTTGGTTGAACTGCTGATACATTTTCATCTTTCAAACCATCTATCAGATTAGATAACCAGTTTGGAGTTACTTTTGTATCATTATTCAAAAATACTACATACTCTCCTATTGCATAACTAAATCCTTGATTACAACCTAATGCAAAGTTTAAGTTTGTTTCATTGTTTATGAGGTGTATTTGTGTAAAATTTTTTTCTAACTCTTGTAACTGTTTGATTTCATCTATATTTTGAGAATTATTTACAAGGATTATCTCGTAATCTATCTTTTTTGTATTTTCTATAATAGATTTTATAGATTCTATTGTCATCTCTATCTGTCCATAAAGGGGCATAACAATAGAGACAAAATTTTTTAATCTTTGTTTGTTTAATTCTCTTTGCCAATCAATAATATAAGATTCATATATCTTCATTTTTGTACTAATAGCAATAAACTCATCATCTTTTGTTTTGGTTTTGAACTCTTTTAGAGTGCCATAGTCACTTATATATTCAAGTTTGTCATTTTGTATCAATTTGCTTTTGTTATAATCCAATTTGTCAATATCTATATCAAAATCCATAAAGAATCTGCCAATATAGAAGTAGTGATATGCCAAATCTATACCATACTGATTTAGTTTTGGAAAGATAT
>JAMOSA010000243.1 GCA_027063325.1 Campylobacteraceae bacterium | reverse complement strand
GGAAGTTGATCCAGGAGAGTTTGAGATACCACATGAAGAGCCAAAACCAAAACCTACTCCAGCAACTGTTGAGAAACCAAAATCTATCTCAGTAACTGTTGAGAAATCAAAACCAGTTAAACCTTTTGTAGTCAAAAAACCAAAATCAGCAATTAGACCAAAACTAAAAAAGAAAAAGAAAAAGAGTATAAAACCAAAAACAAAGCTGATAAAACAAAGACCAGTACTAAATCCAAAACCGGTAGAGACTCCAAAACCTATACTAAAAGATCAAAAAAGAACAAAAGAGAAGAAAAAGAGACCATCACCTTTTGATATACTTAAGATGAATCTATACTGATAAAATATCTTGTTAGAGTGGTTTTATATCTCTAATATGATATTATTACACTTAAAATATTATAAGGATTAATATTATGAAATTTGGTTGGTTACTGATACTCTCTTCATTGATGATTTTGGCTGATGGTTTGGAAGTGCCTGTGAGTTTCTCTGCAAAATTTATGCAAAAGGTAACCAACCCCAAAAAAAAGGTTATTATATATGAAGGGACTGTAAGAATGAATCGTCCCAATATCCTAAAATGGAGATACATCAAACCTACCAGAAAAGAGGTATGCAGTGATGGCAACTATGTAACCATAATAGATCATGACTTAGAACAAGTTTCAATATACAAAATAGACAAGGGTTTTGACCTGGCTGAAGTTTTAAAACAGGCAAAAAAGTATAAAGATCATCTATATTTGGCTCACTATGGAGAGAGATACTATACAATAGCCACCGATGACAAAAATCAAATAGAACAGATTGCATACAGAGATGATTTGGATAATATTGTAAATATACATTTTATAAATATGCAATACAGTAACCATACAATACCCCAAAAACTTATCAGATGCAATATACCAATCAATTATGACAGAACAGGAGAGTAGCCAGTATGCACCTGTTTGAATTGCTCAATAGTGTAGATGCACTGGTTCTTGGTGTGATAGTCAGCTCTGTAATACTAGCTTTTGTACTTGTGGTTGTAGTATATGCACTCAGATCCAAAAGCCATCTTGAAAAGATTGAAAAGAGTAAAAGAGTCATAGAGGCAAAAGATGATAAAATATCCAAGCTTGAGTACAGCTTGCATCAATTACAGGTAGAAGATGCCGCACTACAACAAAAACTAAAACAGTTTGAGGACATAGATAGAAGATATGAAATTGAAAGAGCCAAACTGGAATCAAGAATGCTTGAAGCCCAAAAAGAGGCAGATGCACTCAAAAGAGAAGTAGCAGAACAAGCAGCACTTATTAGAGAGCTGAGGGCAAATTTGAAAAATGCTTTGGCAAATTTGGATATGAGCAGAGATGAGATTGATAATCTAAGACAAAGAAATGAGTATTGGGTAGAGCAGCTTTCGGATTTGAGAGCAAAATATGATGAGTTGAAGCTAAAATACAAAAGACGCAGAGGATTTTAAAGGAGATTATTATGATAACAGTATGGCACAATCCAAGATGCAGTAAATCAAGAGATGGTATAAAGTATCTTGATGAGAAGGGTATAGAGTATGAGATTAGAAAATATCTTGACAATCCGCCCTCAATAGATGAAATCAAGAGTGTACTTCAAAAAATGAATCTAAAAGCAAGAGATATAGTGCGTACAAAAGAGTCTGTTTACAAGGAGTTGAATCTAAAAGAAGCAGATGAAGAGAGTCTGATTGAGGCTATGAGCAGATATCCAAAACTTATAGAAAGACCTATTGTAATCAATGGTGACAAAGCAGTAGTTGCCAGACCACAGACAAAAATTGATGAGATTTTATAGATGAAAAAGTTTGAGCTTGAGAGTTTTGGCAGTATTGGTGATGGGCTTAGATTGGAGATTGAAAAGTTTGGCACAATTGTACCATTTAACAAAGGTGAAACACTCTTTGAGTATGATGATACACTGAAATACTTTTATATATTTATAAAAGGGAAGATGAAGATTTATCATATGAATCTAACTAGTGGTAAAGAGCAGACTATATATCTGCTTGGTAGAGGTGATATGTTTGATACAGTAGCTCTGCTTGATAATAAACCTCATGAGATGATGAGTGAAGCTTTAGAATCTGGTGAAGCTTTGAGACTGCCTGTTACAAAAGTAAGAGAGTGGATGTACAAATATCCCATATTTGGAGAGATAATACTCAAATATGTAGCTTCACAGATACGACATGTCGAAGAGCTTGCCGCTGATTTGACTCTGCTTGATACAAAAGAGAGACTTATCAAGCTGATTATAAAAAATCTCGAAAAGAGTAAAAAGAGTGGTATAAATATGCTGGAGAATTTATCAAGAGCAGAGATTGCCAAACTGATAGGTACAGTAAGACATGTAGTTGATAGACATATAAATCAACTCAAAGAAGAGGGTATTTTGGATACAAGTCGCAGAAAACTATCACTCAAAAGTATGGAGAGACTCAAAGAGAAGTTAGATGATTTTATATAAAGGTTAATAGTGTATGGATATATCAATAGCCAAAGAGTTGGTTGATTATGGAATAATGGGAGTTTTGGCACTGATGGGATTTATATCTCTGTGGGCATATATTGAGAGGCTCTTTTTTTACAACTCTGTCAAACTCGATGACTACAGATACAAAGAGGAGCTTGATATAGCCTTGACAAACAATATATCAATAATATCTTCAGTTGCTTCAAATGCACCGTATGTAGGATTATTAGGTACAGTTGTTGGTATTATTATCACCTTTTATCTGCTTGGTCAAAGTGAACAGATGGATGCAGGTACTATTATGACTTCACTCTCTTTGGCTCTTAAAGCCACTGCCTTTGGTTTGGTTGTAGCAATTCCATCTATGGTATTTTACAATCATCTTGTAAGACAGGTTGAAGTACTTCAAAATAGATGGGAGATATTGCAAAAAGATGCAACCAAAGAAGTTTGATACTATCAATGTAGTACCTATGATTGATATTATGCTTGTACTTTTGGTTATTGTTTTGACTACAGCCACATTTATAGCCAAAGGTATAATACCACTCAATCTGCCAACTGCAAAGAGTTCTACTCCTATGAAAAAAGATAAAAGAGTCTCTATAGAGATAGATAAAAGCGGAGTGGTATATATTGAGGGTAAAAAAATTATTACAGAAAATCTTCAACAAGAATTAAATGATATAGATAAAAAGAGTCCTGTTTTTATATCCTGTGATAAATTAGCTTCTTATGAAGTATTTGTCAATGTACTCAACCTTCTAAGAGAGATTGGATTTTCAAAGATAAGTATAGTAACAGTCAAATGAGAGGAGTAGTATCTTTTGTAATTACATCTTTTATTTATGGGGTTATTATTGCTTCAGTACTTTTTTATACAAAAGATATAGTAATCTCTGTACCATCTATAAAGACTACTACTGTATCACTTGTAGAAAACTCCAATCCTGATGCTTTAAAAGAGATAAATTCTAAAGAGTCAATTGCTAATACGAATGAAGAGAGTATTGAAAATGCAGATGACAAAGATATAGAAAAAATTCAAAATGAGATTAAAGAGAGTGAATTTCCAAAAGAGGTCTTAGAGTCCAAAGAGGAGTTCAAAGAGACTCAAAAAGAGCCTCAACCACCTACAACAGATACAATACCCCTAAAACCACTTACTCCTATAAATCCTGCCAAAGCACTTTTACTCAAAGATATACCAAAACCAAAAGTTGCAAAAAGATATACCAAGAGGGTAAAAAAAAGAACTAAAAAAATAAAAAAGAGTTTCAAAAAGAGAGTATCCCAAAAGAGAAAAAGCAGAGGTAAAAGGAGTGTAAAGAGTCGTGCTAGAAGGGGAGGGGTAGTAAGTGCTAGTAGATTTTTGGCAAATCTTCGCAGAAGAATAGCAAAAAACAAGAGTTATCCCCTAAGAGCTAGAAGAATGAAAAAGAGTGGAGTAGTGAGAGTGAGTTTTACTATACTTCCAAGTGGCAGAGTAGGTGGTATCAGTGTAAGTGGTCCCTCTATCTTTAGATCTAGTGCCAAAAATGCAGTAAGGAGAGCTTTCCCAATTAATGCTTCAAAGGCTCCGTTTAGATTGCCAAAGAGAATGAGTATTACTCTAAGATACTCTATCAGACGCTAAAATTCTCTCATCATCAACAAATCTTCTCTGGCATACTTCATATAACTTTTTTGGGTAACTACTATATATGTATAATCTACTTTTGTAAAATCAAATAACTCTATTATATCAGCCTTGTCTATATGGATACATCCGTGAGACATCCACTCTGGACTACCCTCATGCAGGGCATGACCTCTGTGTGTAAAAAATATACTGTAGTTCATATTGTTTACTCCATCTGCTGAAGGGTAATCATGCGACATATGATACCTCTTTTTGCGTAACACCTTGAAAACTCCAGAGGGAGTCTTATATCTGTATGCACCACTACTGATTGCACCACTGAGCCATACTGCCCCATCTTTTACTGCATAAAATCTACCATCAGCTCCCCTCTCACGCAAAGATACTACTATAAACTCTTTATTGCTCAGATTTACAATTTTTGTTTGATTACTGTTTATTATTTTGAATTTTGTTTTTGATATAGGTATTACTACAGTAGCAGATATAACAGCTGTATATAGTAACAGTATAGATATGTATCTAACCATTTTTGCCCTCTTTTTGGTTTGATTGTACAAGATTTTATATATTATCAAGCAATAATAACTAATAAAGTTAGAAAAAAGTATTTTATGATAAAGGGTAATAATTTTACCCTGGTAATCCATCTGCTCTTGGGCTTAATAGCCATTTAAAATATAAAGCAATATATATTATAAATGGTAAAGTCCAAACTATTGCTGAACTTAGATAAAGATAGGTTGAATACTCTGGATAAAATGCTACTGCTACTCTTAGGGCAGTTGCTAATAGTAGAAGAAAAACACTAAAACAGATCCAATTATTTCTCTCTTTTGAAATATCTCTACCTGTATGAACTATAGTAACAACTATCATTACAAGATAAAAAGATAAAGTCCAAGCTCCACTTGTTAAGATATGTAAAAAATCTCCATTATTATACTTTAGTCCAATTAGATAGTTATACCCTATAAGTGCATATCCAACAGATATAAGAATTGGCACAGTAATTAGAGATATATTTAGTCTTTTTAAAAGAATATTCTCTTCTTCATAGGCTAAAAAATCATTTAAAATTGCCAAAGATGCACTTGCAACGCCAAGCCCAATCCAACCTAAAACTCTATTTGCTGGATAAAAAAACTCAACAGTTGCAAATAGAGCAATCATAAACATTGTAAGATTATATGCAGGAGGTCTTGCGAAAAATATCTCTTCGTTTTTACCCTCTAACTCAATTATTTCATTTACAGCTTCAGTATTTACTCTTCTAATAGCAAGAAGTATTAAAACCAAAAAAACAGCTAAAGAGACTTTTAAAATATCTAAAGTCGGAGTTTTAACAAAACCTAAAACAGATAGATAAAACCAAATTTGAACTACTTGAACGGCTACAAAACCATATGCAATGCTTACATGCCTTTTTGCTGGATCTTTAAAGATTGGCTTATATACCAAAAGTGTAAGCCAAGCAAAGAGTGCAATATTAATTATCGCAGCAGGATATACAGTTAAATAATCCATAAACCAAAAAGCAACTCTTCCAGCTATCCATAAAAGCATAATATTTTTAAGTGTTTTTCCAACAATTGGGATAGTTCCTGGATATAGCTCTGGTGTTCCTGTAAAAATAAAAGCAGCCATTCCCAAAAAACCTATACCAAAAAGCATTTCATATATATGCCAACTAAGTGTATCTCCAATAAATGGCAAAGATATATAGCCACTATAATATAAACCCCAAAGTAATATAGAGATTATCATATATGGAGTCATAAGTAAAAATGCTGGTCTAAAACCATATGCTAAATATATAGGAAAGTTACCTTTGGGATAAGATTCGTAATGTTTCGTTGCTGCCATTATTTAAACTCCAATTCGAATGTTTCAATTATATCTCTATCGCTAAGCAGTTTTACAGTCTGTTGATATATCCACTCATCATCTCTTTGTGATTGAGGTTTGTTAAATTCAAAGGTTTTAACTATTCGTCCAGGATCTGGTGCTAATAGTAAAATCTTATCACTAAGTCTTACTGCTTCCATAATATCATGAGTAATAAAAAAGATAGTTATCTCTTTGTTTTCAATAAGCTCTATAATATGATTTTGCAACTCTCTTTTTAGTCCAATATCAAGTGCAGAAAAAGGCTCATCTAAAAATAAAAGCTCTGGTTTTGTAACTAAGGCTCTTGCAAATGAAACTCTCTGACTCATACCACCACTAAGCTCTTTTGGAAATTTATCAAAATCATCTTCTTCTAAATCAAATCTTAAAGCAATCTCTTTTGCTCTTTTAACCCTCTCATTTAAAGGTACTCTCATAGCTTTTAATCCAAATGCAATATTATCAATTACATTTTTCCAAGGAAGAAGTCTTGGGTCTTGAAAAGCAATAGATTGAGTTTTAAAACTATTTTCTATCTCTCCCTCTTGTCTATCCAAAAGCCCTGCACAAAGCCTTAAAAGTGTTGTTTTTCCACCTCCACTTGGTCCTACTATTGATACTACCTCATTTTCATTTATCTCAAAATTTATATCTTCTAAAATAGTTTCATAACCAAAAGAGAAGGTTAAGTTTTTTACTTTTAGTCTCGCCATTTCTCTACCTCTCTTTTTATTGGTTCTAAAAATATATACTCTGCAACCATAAGTAACCCAACCATAGCTACAACTATTGCTAAAGCAGTAGCCGTATCAAGCTGACTTCTTGCCATTGCCAAAGATGCTCCCAATCCATCACTAGTTGCTAAAAGTTCTGCCATAACTACTATTTTCCAAGCCATACCAAGAGCAGATACCCAAGCTGGAAAAACATAAGAGAAGATATGAGGTAAATAAATATCAAAAAATTTCATAACCAAAGGAACTTTAAAAATATCTGCCATCTCATCAAACTTATCTTCCAGTGTTCTTGTTCCTTGCAATGCTCCAACAAATACGATCGGCATTGATGCAACAATAACTGTAAATTCAACAGTTGCATTACCCATACCAAACCAAATCATTGCTAAAACTATCCAAGCAATAGGTGGCATACCCATAAGAATTGTAACAATA
>JAMOSA010000242.1 GCA_027063325.1 Campylobacteraceae bacterium | reverse complement strand
GTAGATATAGTTATATCCTCTTCTGTATTTGGAGAGGGATTTAGTAACTCTATAGCAGAAGCTATGAGTTGTCAAAGAGCATGTGTAGTAACAGATGTGGGAGATAGTGCTTTTATAGTACAAAAGAGTGGTATAGTTGTAGAACCAAATGACAGTAAAAGTTTAAAAGATGGGCTTTTAAAAATCCTTGATAGCAACTATATTGATTTGGGTAAAAAGGCAAGAGAGAGAATTGTAAAAAACTTCTCTATAAAACATATGGTGAAACATACTCAAGAGGTTATTGAAAAATGTGCGGAATAGTAGGATTTAACAGCAAAAACAGTAAAACGCTTCACAGGATGTTGAAGTATATTCAACATAGAGGACCAGATGATTGTGGAGTATATGAGAGTGATGAACTCTCTTTGGGACATAAAAGGCTTTCAATACTTGATTTAAGCTCTGCAGGTCACCAACCTATGAGATATGAGCATTTAACTATTGTATATAATGGAGAGGTTTATAACTTCAAAGAGATAAAACAAGAGCTTGAAAGTGAGTACACCTTTGAATCAAATAGTGATACAGAAGTTGTACTAAAAGCTTTCCATAAATGGGGAGTTAGGGCTATAGATAAATTTAGAGGTATGTTTGCATTTGCCATATATGATACAAACAATTCTCTTCTTTATCTTTTTAGAGATAGAGTTGGAGTGAAACCACTATACTACTATCATAAAGATAAAGAGTTTGTTTTTGCCAGTGAAATTGGAGCAATAGCAAAATATAAGAGTATGGAGATAGAAAAAAGAGGCTTATGTCAACTCTTTCAATATGGATATATATCTGATATAAGTATATACAAAGATGTTTTCAAACTACCTCCTGCACATTATGGTATATACAATCTGAAAAGTAATAGTTTCAAAACCATTCAATACTGGTCAATATTACCATTTTTCAATAAACCAAAATTTAAAAAGAGTGAAGAGGAACTACTAGATGAACTTGAAAAAATTTTAATAGAGAGTTTCAAATACAGAATGGTAAGTGATACACCAGTTGGTGTATTTCTAAGTGGTGGTATTGACAGTTCCATTGTAGCTGCTATTTTGCAAAAACATTATGGTAATATTCATACCTTTACAATAGGATTTAAAGAGGCTTTATATAATGAAGCAGATTATGCCAAAGAGGTAGCCAGACATATAGGTTCAACCCATACAGAAGAGTTTCTTAGTGCCGGTATGGCAAAAGAGATCTTAAATCACTTTGTAGATATATATGATGAACCGTTTGGTGACAGTAGTGGAATACCAACTACACTTGTATCTCAAGTTGCCAAAAAAAATGGGATCAAAGTTGTACTTAGTGCAGATGGAGGAGATGAGATATTCTGCGGATACAGTAGATACTGGATATGCAACAGTATAGGTCAAAAGATATTTATGCTACCAAAGCCACTTAGAGTATTTATGGCTCATATGATGGATAAATTTGGTATAGACAGAGCCTCTAAACTATTCAAAATAAAAAATATTGCTCATAAATATAATCAATCTATACAAATGTTGCAATCAAAAAACTGGCAGGAGTGCTATACTAATATATTAAGTAATTCAAATCCAACGCAACTAAAAAATATTATCGGTTTATGTCCAAAAAACAGTACCAAATATTTTGAAGTAGGCTTAAAAGAGCATCCAATCCAAGGAATGATGCTTTGGGATTATCATAGATACCTACCAAATGATATACTAGTCAAAGTAGATAGAGCTACAATGTATAATTCAATCGAGGGAAGAGAACCTCTACTGGATCATAAAATCGCAGAGTTTATGGCTCAAGTTCCATTCGAATACAAATACAAAGATGGAAAAAGCAAATATCTACTTAGAAAACTACTATACAGATATTTACCAAAAGAGATGGTAGAAAGACCAAAAATGGGGTTTGGAATACCTATGTTTGAATGGTTCTCAACAGAACTTGGTGATATGTTTGATAATTACTTCAATAAAGATGATGAGTATATAAATATGGACTATATAAGAGATGAATTACAAAGATTTAGAGCCAACAAAGCTGTAAATGTAAATATATTATGGTTTGCTTTAGTATATAAGATGTGGAGAGAGAAGTATAATATATGAAACCAAAACTTGCAATATTTCTATATTCAATGGGAGCTGGAGGTGCAGAGAGAGTTGTATCAATACTGCTAAAAGAGTTGGTTAAAGAGTATGATATAACTTTGGTTTTGATGTGTGATATTATATTTTATGATATACCAAAAGAGGTAAATATAGAGTTTATTGAAAAATCCACTCCACCGGAAAATGGGATAATCAAACTATTAAAGTTACCAATATTGGCTTTTAGATATAAAAAACTTCTCAAATCAAACAACATTAAACTCTCAATCTCATTTATGAACAGACCAAACTATATAAATATACTTGCAAATTTGTTTGACAATACTGCAACAACCATAATAAACGAGAGAGGAAGCCCATCTAGCTACTACCCACCCTCATCTTTTACAGCTAAAATTACAAAATATCTAATATCAACTCTATATCCCAAAGCTGACACTATTATAGTAAACTCCTATGGTATAAAAGAAGATTTAACAAAAAATTATAATATAACCAAAGATATAGAGGTAATATATAATCCATTTGATATAGATATGATTGAACAATTATCAAAAGAGGATATAGTATCATCAAACAGATTTAGATTTATAACAGTAGGTAGAGTTGACGATAATAAAAACCATAAACTGCTGATAGATGCTTTTATAAAATTGGATTTAAAAGATACAGAACTTGTAATTATAGGAGATGGAGAGAATAAAGAGGAGTTGCAACACTATATTAAATCTCAAAATATCTCAAATATATACT
>JAMOSA010000241.1 GCA_027063325.1 Campylobacteraceae bacterium | reverse complement strand
TAGGCGTAATAGTATAGACTTTATCTATATAACCGAGTCTAATCTCTCTGGTATTGAATGCATGAATATCGAAATCCAAATTAAAAGCTTTTCTTGAAGCTTTTTGAAACTCATCTATTATGACTTTTTCTATACTCCTAATACTTAATATATATATTTGCCCTTTTTTATATCCTTTAAATTGTAAATCAATAGGGTACATACTACCAACCACAAAAGGTTTAAAACCTCGTTTTTCATGCAATGCTCTCAATAATATTGAGTTATAAAAAATATAATTTATATTTTTGGATATAAAATTTATATACTCTTTGAGCATTAAATCTGTCTTTAGCTTAATAGCTATTTTAAGTTCAAATATTTTCATAATATGAATATTATATATAATAAAACTTAGAGTAAATTTTATTTACAAATCATTCAAACCCAACAAACAGTTATATTATTCAATGCTCAAAACTATTTGAATATCTAACTCTATCTGCTACTCTCATCATCACCCAGATTTTTATCAATATACAAAGATAATCCTTTTCTGTGAGCCAGATTGTAATACAGATATGAAAATAGAGCTACAACCCCTATAACAATGCTACTGCTTATTAGAGCTTGTGGATTGTGCAATAGGTTATAACCAATAAGTACCAAAGTAGCACTTACACATAGTAAAAATCCAAATCCAGATATAAACCTATTGCCACCTGTCTCTTTGTATAATCTAAAGTTTGCCAAATTTACAAGTGAATATATAATCAAAAACCCCATACTACCAGCTACTGATATATTTTGCAAATCAAAAGATATTGTAAATATTATACTCATCAAAGCTATGATGATAACTCCCTCATAGCCATGTTCTACCCTCTTTTCAAAAGTTCTTGGCAATTCACCAAGCTTTGCAATAAGATACCCTACTCTACCTCCTCCATACAAAGTAGCATTAATTGCTGAAGCTGTAGAGAGTAGTGCAGCTATTGCAATAATAGTAAATCCTGTTTTTCCAAAAAATGGTTCAGCTGCAACTGCTAATACATAATCTTTGGCTTTAGCAACTTCATCCAAAGAGACATTTCCAACTGCTACAATAGCAACTGCAATATAGAGTAGTATTACAAATATAACTGCACTATAGTATGCAAGTGGCAAATTCTTTTGAGGATTTTTTACATCTCTTGCAGTATTGGCAATAAGTTCAAATCCCTCATAAGCCAAAAATATCATCAAACCTCCAGTAGCAATAGATACCCAATCACTCCACTTATCTGGAGTCATTCTACTTGGATCTATTGTAAAAAAACAGGTACCAACAAATATTATTAATATAGCAAGTTTTATAAATACCATTATATCTTCAGTCTTTCCAGTCATAAATGAACCCATCAAATTGACTACTGTAAAAAGAATAATTACACCAGAAGCTAATGCTTTGTGAATCCAATCTATATCACTACCAAATATCAAAGCAGAACCATAACTGCCAAAAGCAAAAGCATAAAGAGCAAGCATTATTACATAACTAATAAGTAAAAGGTTGTTTACAAGAGTAGAAAAGAGTCCATTGCCAAAACCCTGTACTATAAACTCTATTGTACCACCCTCACTAGGGTATCTTAGTGAGAGTTTTACATAAGAATAGACTGTAACAAGTGCAATAAGTCCAGCTATTGCAAAAGCTATTGGAGCAGCCCCTTTTGCCAAAGATATAGTAAGCCCAAGTACAGCAAATATACCTCCACCTACCATTCCACCTACACCAATACTAAATGCTTCAATAAATCCTATCTTTTTATCTTCCATCAATACCCCTTTTGAATCTGTAATGTATTAATTTTACTATCTCAAGATAAATTTAAATGCTATTTAGGTTCTATATAAATATAAAATATTGTATAGCAAGGTATAATCTATTTTTAAAAAAATAATTTAGTTAGGTGAATAGTTATGAAAAACTCTCTTATTAATTTCTTTAAGCATGAATCATCAACAGGAATTTTACTAATGGTAATGACTGTTATTGCTATGATTGTAGCAAACTCTCCACTAAAGGTTTTTTATGACTCCTTTTTAAATACACCTGTAGCTGTTGTAATAGGAGATTTGAGTATTGCAAAACCTCTGCTTTTGTGGGTTAATGATGGTTTGATGGCTATATTTTTCTTTATGGTTGGACTTGAAATCAAAAGAGAAGCAGTAGAGGGTGAATTGCAAGATCCCAAAAAGGTAGCTGTTCCTGCAATGGCTGCTATTGGCGGTATGTTGGTACCTGCACTCTTTTATGTAGCATTCAATTATGCAAATGAGAGTGCAATAAAAGGTTGGGCTATACCTTCTGCTACAGATATAGCTTTTGCACTGGGAATACTCTCACTCCTTGGCAACAGAGTCCCACCAGTTTTGAAACTATTTTTACTTACATTAGCAATTATTGATGATCTTGGAGCAATTATTATAATAGCACTCTTTTATACATCTGGACTTTCATATTTGGCTTTGTTTGTAGTAGCAGTTATGATTATAATACTTTGGTGGATGAATAGATCCAATGTTACAAACAATACTGCTTATGTATTAATTGGGATTATTATGTGGATAGCTACACTAAAATCCGGAGTACATGCTACCCTAGCAGGAGTAATTTTGGGTCTGTTTATACCAATTAAGGACAACAAAGAGAGTTTTCAGGCACTTGAACACTCTTTGCATGTACCTGTAAATCACTTTATACTACCTCTTTTTGCATTTGTAAATACTGGTATAAACTTTGCTGGTATTACAATAAAAGATTTTACAGATACTGTAACTTTGGGTATTGTAACAGGCTTATTTTTGGGTAAACAGATAGGAATTTTTCTATTTAGTTATATAGCAATCAAATTAGGACTTGGCAAATTACCAAATGGTGTAAGCTGGAGAGAGTTGTATGGAGTAGCTATACTTGGAGGAATTGGTTTTACAATGAGTCTATTTATAGGTTCACTCGCATTTGAGTGTAATGGTGATAGTTGCTTTAATTTAGTAGATGAGAGAATGGGAATATTGATAGGTTCTTTACTCTCTGGGGTAGTCGGATACCTCTATATGAGAGCAGTTATAGCCAAAAAATAACTCAAAGAGTTCAAAATTGAACTCTTTAAAAGTTAATTGCCTCTACTTCCTGGCTTAATAGCTTCACTGCCATTGGCACACATTGGACACTCATTAGGTGGATATATTTCAAACTCAAAATCCCCAAGAGCAAAAAACGGTACATCTTTTGGTAATCTACACTCTGGTTTTGGCTCTTTGTCGCTACCTGTACGCGAACAAAACCCTCTATTTGCAAGTGCAGCAAAAGCTACCACATCTGCACCAAGTTCAAGCATAATCTCAGCAGCCTCCATAGCAGAGCCACCGGTTGTAATAATATCTTCGCATATTATTACCTTTTCACCATTAGCAACCTCAAAACCTCTACGAAGCTCCATAACACCATTTTTTCTCTCTACAAATATACTTCTAGCTCCAAGTGCCCTGGCTAATTCATATCCAGCTATTACACCTCCAAGAGCAGGAGCACATACAGTATCTACCTCTATTCCACTCTCTCTGATTACTTGAGCCAGTGATACAGTAAGCATCTCTGCACGACTTGGATCTTCTAATACCTTGGCACTTTGAAGATATTTTGAAGAGTGGTTTCCACTAGAGAGTATAAAATGCCCCTCAAGCAAAGCACCGGCATCTTTGTATATAGTTTCCAAATCCATACTACACCTTCAATATATCAGCCTCTTTGGCTTTTAGTGAAGTATCTATCTTGGCTACATACTCATCTGTAAGCTTTTGAATCTTATCCAAAGCTCTTTTCATCTCATCTTCGCTTATCTCTTTATCATGTTCGAGATGTTTAATCTTGTTATTGGCATCTTTTCTTATATTTCTAACAGCTACTTTTGCCTTTTCTGCCATAGCTTTTGCCTGTTTTACAATCTCTTGTCTTTGCTCTACTGTCATAGGAGGAAAAAAGAGTTTGATAAAATCCCCATCATTATTTGGATTGACTCCTATATTTGCCTCTTGTATAGCTCTTTCTATTACTGAGAGCATAGATTTCTCCCAAGGATTTATAGCTATTGTTGTAGCATCTTGTACCACTACACTACCTACTTGATTAAGTGGTGTTGGAGTACCATAGTAATCAACTTTGATATGATCTACAATATTTGTAGTCACTTTTCCTGTACGGAGAGTCCCAAAATCTCTTTTTAGTGCCTCAATAGCCTTTTCCATATGCTCTTTTGCATTTTCATATATCTCATCTATCATATCTTTGTATATCCTTTTATCAAAATTTTGAAATTGATATTATTGTAACGATTTTTTACTTATGCTACCATGCAAAAATAGATTTTTTAGAAAGTAGAAGTATGATTGTGAAGATATGGCGAAAGGTATCGCCATACTTCTTATTTTGTTTGTGGAGCAACTGGTGCAGCAGGAGCTACAGGTTTAACTGGAGCTTCTGGGATAGGAGCTTTTTTCTCAACAATTTTATCAGTTACTGAACTACTATACTCTTTGTTATAAAGGTATCCCAAAGCTAAAGTATTCAATACAAATACAAAAGCTAGTATAAATGTACTCTTTGCCAAAAAACCTGTCGGTCCCTTTGCTCCAAAGAGTGATTCATTACTGCCACTATATGCACCAAGCCCCATACTTGAACTCTTTTGCAAAAGTATAGCTATGGTAATAGCTATAGCCAAAATAATTTGTACTATCATCAGTGTAGATGTCATATCTATTGTCTCCAAATGGGTTGAAATCTATTACTATCTTTGGGTTACAGGAAGTTCCCTTTGGATATAATGACGCGATTATACCCAAAAATTATGAAAAGCAGGTAATGAAACATATAAAAGAGTTTTCACGATTCGCAAAAGATTACAAAAATTATAGTACTATTCAACAGAATGTAGCACTCAATCTACTAAATTTGATCCCTAAATCATGGAATCTAAAAAGAGTAGTTGATATTGGATGTGGTGATGGTATGATATATAGATTATTACGCTCAAGAGGGTATAAAATTGAGTGTTTTATAGGTACAGATTATGCTACTAATATGCTCTCTTTACACCCAATAGGAGATAATGTTATTGCAATAGAGGCAGATTTCAATCAATTGCCACCAACTGTTTTGACAAAATGTAAAGCAGATGTAGTAATATCCTCTTCAGCTTTACAGTGGAGTATGGATCTAGATAAAACCATATCCAACCTCAAGTCAATATCCAACCGGTTTGCATATGCTATATTTACATCCAATACATTTAAATCCCTGCTTGAGTGTGCAAATGTACCATCTCCAATATATACAAAAGAGAGTATTATAAACACTCTGCAAAACAGTTTTAAAAATCCTCAAATAGTGATTCAAAATATGACTATGGAGTTTGAGAGTGTTGAAGAGATGCTAAGATATATAAAAAGAAGCGGTATAAGCGGAGGTAGAGGATTGTTGGGTTACAAAGATATAAAAAGAGTTATAAAAGAGTATGATAAAAACTATCTTGAATTTGAGATACTCTATGTCACAGCAGAGATATAGACTATCTATTAAGCTCCTTTCGTCTCTTTTGTACCTCTTTTAGATGACTTTTGTAGGTACTGAAAAAGTCATGTTCGCCTCTGCTGTTTCTAAAGAAGTATAAATAGTCTGTCTTAGCTGGATTTAGTGCAGCATTGATTGCATCAATTGATACATTACATACAGGTCTGTTTGGCAAACCTCTGTGCTTATATGTATTGTATGATGTATTATCACTTTTTATTCTTTGTGGAGTTACTTTAATATGTGAATATTTACCATAATTCAAGGTTCCATCCATCTGCAATCTCATACGCTTTTTTAATCTGTTATAAATAACTGAAGCTACTATTGGCATCTCTTTTTTGTTTGCTGCCTCTTTTTGTATGATAGAAGCGATTACTAATATCTTTTGCCATTTATCTTTGTCATATCTACCAAAGTATTTTGTAGCCAAAGCTTTGTACCTACTCTCAGTTAGATTAATAAGATAACTCATAATTCTTTTTTCACTATATACTATAGGAACATTATAACTATCAGCCAAAATTCCTGCCTCTTTATATGGACTCATCAAGTAGTATAGTTTTAAGAGCTTTTTAGCATCTTTATTCATCTGATATGCTAATTGCTTTACAAATATAACAGTAGTCTCACCAGGAATCAAAGTTATTATCTTGTAGTGACTACTTTTGGAAACGAGCCTTTTTAAAAACTCTAATCTATTCATAAGAGTATGAGGTATATATACCCTACCCTCAAGTGGTTTACCTATAAATTTCAATAGCCATACATCTATAATTCCAACATCATATCCCTTTTTTGCAAGATATGATATAACACTCTTTGAATCACCACTTGGTATAATTATATTCTTTTTTGTTTTAACCGGTTGAGATATATAAAAAAATACAGAGAGTATTAAGCTCCCTGCCAATACAAAAATAGTATTAAAAATAATCTTTTTGTATCTCATAAACCTCTCTTTTTCAATCGATTAAAAATCTCAATAGGAGTTACTACAATAAGTCCAACAATCAAACCTAATACAAACTCTCCCAAAAGCATAGGGAGTATATGCAAACTCTGCTCTATCCATTTAAAATGGTGCATAAATATACCACCAGCTACCAAAAGCATAGCAATAGTACCAATAACAGAGAGTAAGCGGATAACTTTTGGCAAAGTTGCAATCAATACTCTACCAAAAATAGCTAAAAAACCTTGATTGTTAGAAAGTTGTATCAATTTATAACCAATATCATCCATTCTTACTATCAAAGCTACAAATCCATACACTCCAACAGTAGCCAATATAGATACAAATGTAACTACCAAAATTTGTACCAAAAGAGGCTCTTTTGCAACACTGCCAAGTGCAATTATAACTATCTCAATAGAGAGTATAAAATCTGTAACAATTGCAGAGCGTATCTTTTTGGCTTCTGTTACATCTGAACTATCAACACCATTTGTAGCTATATTTTTATTGGAGTGAAATAGATACTCTACTATCTTTTCAGCCCCCTCATATGCCAAATATACGCCACCAAACATCAATATTGGAGTAATTAAAGCAGGAGCAAAAGCACTCAACAAAAATGCTATTGGCAAAATAATAAATTTGTTTACAAGTGAGCCTTTGGATATTGCCCAAAGTACTGGTAGCTCCCTAGAAGGAGGAAAGCCAGATGCTTTATTGGCATTGACTGCCAAATCATCACCCAATACTCCTGCTGTCTTTTT
The DNA here is from genome assembly GCA_027063325.1 of Campylobacteraceae bacterium. Taxonomy (GTDB): domain Bacteria; phylum Campylobacterota; class Campylobacteria; order Campylobacterales; family Sulfurovaceae; genus Nitratifractor. Next base: position 172 of record JAMOSA010000241.1, on the reverse strand, counting down.
GGCTGCTAGTTTACTCATTACAGCCACATCATCCATCAATAGTGCTATATCATCAAAGAGTGCAAAAAATCCACTTGCCATGGATATATCCTTTGGTTAAATGGCATATAATATGCATATTTCTATTTCTCTTTGACTCTTTGTAATCTTTGACTCTCCTGATCCTTGTACA
>JAMOSA010000240.1 GCA_027063325.1 Campylobacteraceae bacterium | reverse complement strand
ATTCTTCTACCAATTGATATTTATCAATAATGAAATCTTTTCTAAGTAAAGGTGTAGATACATATCTTCTAACCATTCCAAGATACTCTACATCCCCTTTGAACCAGTGAGGTTCAGTCAAGATTGACAAAGCACTGGCACCTCCCTTTTCATAGGCTTGGGCAATAGTGAGAGGATCAAAATCTTCTCTTATTATTCCTTTGCTTGGACTTGCCTTTTTGATCTCTGCAATAATTCTGTATGGATTATCTGGAGTTGACTTAAGAGCAGTAAAAACATCCCTTGGTACAAATGGATTGAATGAGAGTGAACGACCAAGCCACTCCATTGGATACTCTACCTTTTTTCTTTCTACATCCTCTTTTGTCTTTTTGATAATTTCATCAAGTATATCAGCCAATATATCTCCTTTTACTATTTTTTATTACTATTTTGAGTATTTTCGTAACACTCTTTTATCTTTTTCCAGTGTAGTTTTATCTCTGGATATTTTATACCAAGCATAGCTATAACTCTCTCCATATCTCTATATGCCTCTTTACATTTACCTGTTTTATACTCTCCCCATGCAAGTGAATCAAGATAGTATGGATTATTTGGACTTAGTTTTAGTGCTTTTTTGACCAAATTAATCCCTTTTTGTATATCTATATCTTTATCTATCAAAATATAACCAAGGTAGTTCAGGTAGCTACTCTCCTTTTCTCCGTCATCTATGGCTTTTTTCATATTTTTTATAAACTTTTGTATCTTATTTTTATCCAAAGTATTATTTTTTTCTGCTTTTTCATACTCTAATATACTACCCTCAGCCAACCACATAGGTTTTTTTGTATCTCTATATAATATTTTACTGTACTCTATAGCTTTGTCGTACTCTTTAAACTCTTTGTATATACTATAGAGTAACTTTTTCTCTTTTATAGTTTTATTATTTAGTTTCTCTAAAAAATCTTTAAGTAACTCATAGTTGTCACTATTTAGTGTCTTTTTTATATAAAAAGAAGAGAAATCTTTTCTAACCATATTGTAAAACTTTTTTTTGCTGTTAGTATTATTTTTATCATATAAAAAATATAGTGCTGAGAGCTTTTGTAGAAATTTTTTATAGTTTTTCTCTTTTTTGTATTTGTTACTATTCCAAATCATATATATGTATGGATATATATCATGTCTTGTTATATTTGAATCTAACTGTAATTTTTTGTTTATAACTTCTATTGATTTGTCTATAGCATATTTTGAAGTACACTTATGTTTCATATATTGTGTTAGGGAGTATAAAAAGTTATCGTATGTATCTGTATTGGATTTGTTAAAATAACTCTTTTCTAATAAACTGACTACATATTTTTGTTCTATACCATTACTACTTAAAATATAATAGGAGTCTCTTATTAGCTTCTCATTGTTGCTATTATATGCTGTTTTATAGACTTTGTTTATCAAATAATCTTTTAGATATTTTTTATGTTCTTTAAAATACTTTATTGACTCTTTGTATATCTTTAGAGTTATATTTTGGTTTTGGTATCTAATATCAGATTTTTGCCACTTGTTAAAAGAGTCAAGATAGAGATTTTCCAATGTTTTATTATGCTCATCTTTTACCCTTTTTAATGCATTAGTTGCCAAATAGAGATACATAGGTACATTTGTCTTTTTGTATAGCTTAATAGTATCTTTGTATGCTTCTATATCTTTATCAGCTTGGGCATCTAAAAGCATTTTTATTATTAGATAATCTTCACTATATTGTGTAGTATTGTCATCTATTGCCAAAATAGTGGTTGTACTCAAAAAGCATAAAAATATTGTTACTTTTATTTTATTCCAGGACACTCTTTTTTTACCTCATCTTTATTATTTTTATACTGCTCCCAAAATGGGAATGTTATACACTGTTTTGGTCTAACTGGATATATTGTACATCTATTTATACTCTCATCAAAAAATATACAGGCATAATTATTTGCTGCTATAACTTTTTCTATCAAAGAGTATCTGTGACCAATCTTTTTTAGGTAATTATTTGCAAATTCATCTACAGAGATGTTTAGATAGTTTGCAATTGATTCTATCTCATTATATTTAACCCATATATAACCACTTTCACCTGTACAACAGGCTCCTTCACAACTATTACAAGCAGATGGATCAAAACTGTAACTGTATCCCTCTTTTGTTATTAAAAACTCTTCTTGCATAAAAAACCTTTATAAATCACCTTTTATGGAGTGGGTATTTGCATCAATAAAAGCCTCTTTTGCCTCTTTTAGATACTCTCCATTATCTCCAAATATTATCCATGGGGGTAATACTTTACATACTGCTTTTGAACCGGCTCTGGCTAAAATCAATACTATTTTAGCCTCTCTATTACTCTTTGGATGTATAAATCTGATAAATTCAGGTGCAAAATCTCTATCTCTTAGAGTTGCAAGAACTCTATCAACCTGTTTTGCGTCATAACATAGAGCAAAATATCCCTTTGGTTTGATAACTTTTCTACATTTTGCAATAAAGAGTTCAAGTGGCAGATGGTGGGAGTATCTGGCTATGTTTTTGACACTGTCTTCACTTTGCAGAACAGTTGGAGCGTAAAATGGAGGATTTGATACTATCCAGTCATATCTATTATCAAATTCGTATTCCAAAAAATCTTTGCATACCACTTTTGCATCTATTTTGTTTAATTCAAAGTTTCTTTTGGCATATTCACACATAATTTGTTGTTTCTCTACTGCACATACACTCATATCAAAATCTCTTCCAAGCAACAAAGAGAGTATTCCTACTCCACAACCTACATCAAGCAGTCTGCCAACAGGTTTGTATTTAGATATAAATTTAAATAGAAATATTGAATCACTATTGTAGCAGTATCCACTACCAGGTTGATACAAAAACATAGACCACCTGCACTTTTTTTGAAATTCTACCCTATTTTAGATAGAATCTTACCTATGAATGGAGATAATAAGACAGAAGATAAGCTAAATCCGTTATCTACAGACTTTTGTGCATTGGATTACCCTTGTGCATACTTACCAGAAAAAAAGACCAGAATGTACTACAAGTATGTAAACAGGGCTACCAAAGAGTTTGCACAAGCTGTTATAGAGAGGGGTTGGAGAAGGTTTGGTAATTTTTACTTTTTTCCTATATGTAATGGTTGCAGTGAGTGTAAAAGCTTGAGAATTTGTGTATCTGAGTATAATTATTCAAAATCTCAAAGGAGAGTTATACGCAAAAATGAGGATACTCATATTGTTGTAAAAGAGCCTTCAATATCAACTGAGCATATTAGGCTCTATATGAAGTATCACAATTGGAAATCAGATAAAGATGGCTGGAACAACAAAGATATTACATACAAAGAGTATTATGAAAATTTTGTAGAGGGTGCTTATGAGTTTGGTAAAGAGGTTTTATACTTTAGAGATAACAAACTTGTAGGTGTCGATTTGATAGATATATTAGAAGATGGAATAAGTTCAATCTATTTTTTCTATGATCCAGACTATTCCAAACTCTCTTTAGGTACATTTTCACTACTATATCAAATCAATTTGGCAAAAAGATATGGATTGGAGTATATCTATCTTGGGTATTGGGTAGAGGGTTGTAAAGCTTTTGCATATAAGCCAAAGTTTAAGCCTCAACAGTTGCTTGATGGTTTTCCATCTATATATGATAAACCAAATTGGAAATATTGGAATTACAAGGAGTAAACTATGACACTAAAGAGTATTATATTTGGAATTTTGGTAATATTTATAGCAGGATGTACAGCTACAACACCACCAGAACTTAGTGATACACAAGCTACAGGAGCTGCACTTGGAGCAATAACTGGGGCAGTAATTGGTTACAATACCAAAGGACACCACAAAGGCTCAAGAGCAGCAGCTGGAGCAGTAGCAGGAGCTTTAGCAGGTGGACTTGTAGGTACTGCAATAGATAATCAAAATCCAAAACCGGTAGATAATGGTGGTTGGCATCAATAAAAAAGGAGAGTATAAATGATGAAAAATATTAAAGTTGTATCACTTTTTGCAGTAGTTGCAATTGTAACTACAGGGTGTTATAATCAACCAGGATTGGTAGCAGATAGTAGCTATAATCGTACAAAAACAGGAGCTGTTACAGGAGCATTGGCTGGAGCTGCCATTGGATACAATACCAAAGGACATCACAAAGGAACTAGAGCAGCTGTTGGAGCATTGATTGGAGCACTTGTTGGTGGAGGGACTGGTTACTATCTGGATGAACAGGCAAATGCAGTTGCCAAAGCTTTGGGAACTGGAGTTAGTAATGATCCATTAGCAGCTGTTGATCCAAATAGAGATATTATTGTAAATAAATATCCAGACTATGTTAGAGTAATTTTTAGAGACAAAATGATGTTTGCTACAAATTCATCAAAGCTTCAGCCATCAGCAGTAGCTAAAGTAAATAAATTAAAAGCTGTACTTATGCAGTATCCACAAACTACAGTTGGGGTAGCAGGGTTTACAGACAGTAGAGGAGGATATGAATACAATAAAAAACTCTCTGAAGCAAGAGCTAGAAGTGTAGCAAATTTACTTGTTATTAATGGAAAAAAACCAGTAGTAAAAGGGTGTTCATATAATAAACCGTTAATAGCAAATGATACACCAGAACATATGGCACTAAATAGAAGAGTAGAAGTCTATTTGTACTCAGATCCATCCAAAATGTCTGATCCGTGTAAATAGGAGTGAGTGTGTCTATAGGTGCAATTGATTATAAAGAGGCTATTGAATTAGCACTAAGTAGAGCAAAAGCAGTTACAAACATAGAGATTGTAACAATAGATAACTCTATTGGCAGAGTTATAGCCCAGGATATATATTGTCAAAAAGATCTTCCCTCATTTGACAATTCTGCAATGGATGGATTTGCCATAAAGATATCTGATTTGGGTAAAGAGATAGATGTAATTGGTACTGTTACAGCCGGATTAAAGGGTGATTTTAGCATAAAAGATGGCAGTTGTTATCGTATAATGACCGGTGCAAAAGTACCAAATGGTTCTGAAGCAGTTGTACCCATAGAGATGTGCAAAGTATCTGATGATAAAGTAGTGTTGCCACAAGAGATAAAAACAGGTGCAAATATCAGATTAAGAGGTGAAGAGGTTACAGATGGTCAACTGCTTATATCCAAAGGAACATTAATATCTGAGGCAATAGTTTCAATATTGGCATCTCAGGGGATTGTATCAGTTACTGTTTTTAGAAGAGTCAGGATAGCTGTTGTAAGCTCAGGAGATGAGCTAAGGGAGCCTTGGGAAGAGGCAGAAAGTGATGAGATATACAACAGTAACAGTTTTGGTATAGTGGCTATGCTAAAGAGGTATGGTTATGATGTATCATATATACCAGCACTAAAAGATAGCACAAAGAGTATCAAAGAGCAGTTATCAAAATTAAAAAGTTATGATTTGATTGTTACAAGCGGTGGTGTAAGTATAGGGGTTGCCGATTTTATGGAGAAGAGTTTCATTGAAAATGGCATAGAGATACTATTTCACGGTATCAGGGTAAAACCAGGACATCCGACAATGGCAGGAGTTATAGATAGTACATTTGTACTTTCACTACCTGGAAATCCACTTGCTGCTATGCTTCATCTGTTTATATTGGGAATCCCTGTTCTTAGTAAAATTTCAGGTTCAAATAGTAACCATTTTGACTCTTTTTATGCAAAAAATAGTAAAAGTTTCAAGATAAAACCAAACAAAAGCAATATAGTAATAGGCAGTGTAAACTCTGGTATCTGGAGAGCAGTAGATGATAACAAGATAGGTTCTGGTATGATAACTCCTCTTGCAAAAGCAAACAGTATAGCTGTAATTGAGAGTAGCAACAGTGAAGTAAAAGAGGGAGAGTTTATAAAGGTAGTACCATTTGAATCTATTTGTAACTCAACAAACTTGAGTTTGTTTAATAATTTTTAAAATTACTATTTTTTATCTATATACATCTCATCTTGTTCTAACTCTACGGGAAATCTTCCGTAGAAGCTGCCGTTTAACTGGGTTTTGTCTATGAGGTAGTTTACAAATTTGTTATATAAATCCTTGTTTGGTTTTTTATAATTTTTCCAAAATTTATCCAGTGTCATACCTTTTGAGGTGAGTCCTTTTATATCATATATTGCATTTCCCAAAGTTATGGTTGCAATGCCATAGCTAATAGCAGTCAATCCTACTGTACTATTGATTGTAACTGTTGCTTTTGCATTCTGAAGTAGAGTTGGTAGATACAAGTCATGTACTACCAGTACTCTATTGTCTATACCGTACAATTCTGCTTGACGCATAATAAATGAACGATAGTTTTTACGCCCCCTGTCAACTGGGTGGTGTTTGAATATAAGCCATGTTTTTTTGGGAGCATATTTTGCAAATGATTCTATTACTTCTATAATAAACTTCTCTATTGACAGATAACTTGAGTGCTGAAGTACTTGAAAATCATTGTGTGTCTGAAGTGGAACCAAGTAGTACTTTTTTGATAGCTCTCCTGTAATCATAGGCATATATTTTCTCTCTCTAAGCGGATACAGAAGTTTTCTTACAGCTCCTCTTATACCAAAAAATGCTTCCCTTACGGCTGAGAAATCTCTATGGTGCTGATAGTGTGGATATCGAAATGAAAATAGATTGGCTATTAAATAGTATAGTGTTGCACTATATAGCATTTTGAATCTGCTGGGATTGGCAGGGAGTGGAGGAGGGTTTTTGATAACTGACAATTTTCTGTAAAATGCAGGATCTCTACTGATACGACTGTAGTCATTTACTCCATACCTCTCCATAGTGATATAATCTGGTCTGACATAACCCAACTCAAATACAAATACATCTATATCAAGTTTTTTTGAGATCTCAATAGCTACAGCTTGATAGTATCTGCAATCTCCAAAGAGAAATATCTTATCTATCTTTTTGTCAATTAAAAACTTGTATAAAAAATCTTCCCACTCTTTGGATTTTCCTCTAAAGGGTATATAATTGTCTGAATATGAAAAGAGTCTATCACCCATATTCAAGCCTAATCTATAAGTAATTGCTCCTCTATTGCGGAAGTGACTATCTAGTTTTTTAAAAAAGTCACCCATTGGTCCTTGCAATAACAGTACTCTTTTACCCTCAATTGAACCAATTTTATTCACTCAATATACCCTTTAGTATCTTTTGTACCACTCTAAAAAAGATATTACGAATATCTTTTGTATATCTATAACTAAAACTGTTATTGTATCTATTTTTTTCTTGTTTGAGGTACCAAATTGCCTCTTCGACACTTCCCAATCTTTTTTTTGATGGTATATAATATATAGGGTACAAAATCAAAACAGCTGAAATCAATTCATATATATCTCTTTTTATACCTCTGTTAAGTTTTTGAATATCTTGTGTTACTCCCCAACCAGCATAAAATGGTTTGCCATATACTACTACCTCTTTACCT
>JAMOSA010000239.1 GCA_027063325.1 Campylobacteraceae bacterium | reverse complement strand
GTATATGGTGTTCTTTTGTAACCACTCTCAAACTCTTTTGCCGGAGCTTTCCACTTGGGATACTCCTGTTTTAAAATCTCTACAATAGATTCAACTCTGTTATCCATTTTAACCCTTGATAAACATTTTGTATAGCATTATTAGGAGTATCAAGCTATACATTACTACTATAAAATTTTTGTGTTTTTTGTTGGTTGTATGCTCTTTTAGCCAAACTCCTATATATACCCCTATAAGTGACCCAAAACCCAAAATTGTACCACTGTGTAAATCTATACTACTGTGTACCAATCTACCAATTAAACCAGCAATGGAGGAGAACATTACAAAAAACAGACCTGCACTTACAGCTTTTTTGACAGGATAATGCAATAATCCAGATAGAAGAGGAATAAGTATAATAGCACCACCTACACCTATACTTATGGCAAATATACCTATACCCAATCCAATAACAAAAAGCAAAAATGGAGGCAAGGTTTTAGTCTGATTATCCATATCTATGGTAGTTGTAAATATCATCTTAATTAGTGCAAATATAACAAATGATACAAATAGAATCTGTAGCATAAAATCTGGAATATTCTCAGTAATAGTCCCACTGATATATCCACCAACAAATCCTCCAAATCCTACAAACAGTCCCTCTCCAAACTCCAAAGAGCCTCTTTTGATATTTAGATATGAACCATAAATAGAGCTAAATACCATCTGCATTATAGAGATACCAACAGCCTCTTTCATACCAAATCCAAGAAGTAATAGCAAAGGTACAAGTACTGTACCTCCACCAATACCAAAAAAACCCGATAAAGCTCCAATACCTACCCCCATAAATGCCAATACTATATCCATATATCAAACCTTTAAAATTATTAAGAAGTGATTTTATTATATCTATTTTGTGCTTTGTAGGATTTGGCAATTATGAAGTCAAAAAAGAGATTGTGAGGCTTTAACCTCACTGATGATTTTTAAAAAAATATTTTTATTTCTCTGAATCATCTATAAGTTTTTTGGTAGCATTAGCCAAAGATAGGAGCATAACACCATCAAAAAAGAGACTGATACCTACAAATATACCAACAAGCCATAATGTCTGCAAAGGGTTATCAATAGCTGTAAAGAAAATTACCCCAAGTATAAATGATATAACACCATTAAGTAGTGAAATCCACCACATAGGTTGAGGTCTTAGTGAAAATGCCAATGAAATTGAAGCAAATCCATCTACAAAAAAGTATGCTGTAAATAAGATTCCTAGTGTTATGACTCCAGGGAGTGGATTTACTATAATCATAGCTCCAGTTACTGTAAGAAGTACAAACTTCAACCAACCAAGCCAATCTTTAGTATTTGTATGCCAAGTGTGCCAACCCACCATAAAACCACTAAAGAGTAGTATCCAGCCAAAAAACATTGCAGAGCTTAGAGATATAATCTCAGGGAAAAATATCCCAACTAATCCTATAATTATAAATATAATACCTACAACTTTTGCGTTCTTTCTAAACTTTTCTAAAAGTTCTGAATTGTTTGTAAAAATAGAATAGTTAACCATTAGATATCCTTTTAAATTTGATTTTAACTATTCTATCTATATAGTGTTAATAGATTTGCTAACGAAGTTGCAATTTATACTCTATTCCCAATCTTTTTTCCAGCTATTTGGAATAGATGAGTTAAATTTTATTTTTAGAGCATCATAAATATATCTCATCTCATCTCTTGCAAACTCTCTTAACTCTTGTGGTAAATCAATAGATTGTGAAGGCAGTACTACACTTTGTAAATTTGGTTTGATATATGAAATATCCAAAAATTCACATAATCTTTGAATTTCACTCTCTTTTTTGGTAAAAAATATATCTTCGTAAAATGTATAAAATATATCCTCTTTGCCAAATATACTTTCAACTTCTTCTATTGTGCGATGATACTCATTACGCAACCTGAATCCATCTTTTGATATTTTATTTTTGAACTCTTTTATTGGGTCAATATTCATCTTTTGAGCTGTAAATCTAAGTTGGGACCAGTATCTGTCTATTGGATTACGCATAATAAATATAATTTTTGGATTGGGAGCTAACTCTTTCATCTTTTGAAAACCTCTTCTATCCAAAGTGGCATAAGAGGGTGTAATTTCACCATACAGTTTGTGTCTTGGTTCTAAGTTGGAAGTAAAATATTGACTATATAGAGTTTCATCTAATGACATTTTTAGTATATGATAGATTGAACCTATTTTATTGAATCTGTTTTTATCTTTTTTTAAATTTGCAATATTGAGTGTAAATGCCAAATCACTGAGTGTATCACTGAAGTGTCTTAGATGTATTTTATACTCTTGTTGTGTATCTTTGTACCTATCAAAAAAGTGTAACTCTTTGATAGGTCCCATATATACTTCAGGATGACTATTTAAGTACTTCCCAAGCCAACTTGTACCACTCTTTTGAGCTCCTATACCTATAAATGCTTTTGCCAAAACTGTTCCTTAGTTACAATATATATCATCTCTTGTTAATGGTAGTTTGGATAATCCTGTACGCCTTTTATAGACTAAAGTTTGATACACATTGAGTGTACCTCTTTCAAATCCAATAGCACTCAGTGATAGATATAACAGCCACAGTCTGGTTTTTGGTAATCCTATTTCAACTCTTGCTTCATCTTTGTGTCTTGATAATCTTTTGAGCCATCTTTTTATAGTTAAATATGAATGGGTTCTCATAGATTCCACATCAATTATCTCAAAGCCCTGTCTCTCCAAATTTGTGATACTCAAACCTATATAGTCAAGTTCTCCTCCTGGAAATATATATCTGTTTATAACCTCTTGATAAGCACTCTTTTTTCTAAATTGATTTAAATCAGGTGTTACTCTTCTAGTTGTTGCTTCGTGTAGATACAACCCTCTTGGTTTTAATAACTTCCATATATGCTTGAAATACTCTTGATGATTATCGATACCTACATACTCAAATATACCAGTTTGTGTGATTTTATGATAACTAGCAAAATTATCTAAAGTCTTATAATCTCTAAATTCTATAGTAACTTTATCTTCCAATCCTAATCGTTGAACTTTTTTAATTGCATAATCATATTGAGCTTTAGATAGAGTAACTCCATGAGCTTTTACACCATAGTTTTGAGCTGCATGACATACTAATGCTCCCCATCCACAACCAATATCTAATAATCTCTCTCCCTCTTTTAATCTTAGTTTTTTACAAATTAGATCTAGTTTCGCTTTTTGTGCATCAGCTAATTTCATATTTTTATCTTTAAAGTAAGCAGATGCATATACCATTTGAGGATCTAAAAAAAGCTTGAAGAATCTATTTGAAATATCATAGTGAAATCGTACAAGCTCTTCTATATTTGAGCTATCTATAAGTCTATCTGAAGTGTTATCATAACTGAAACTGCTAGATTGAAGTTTATTTCCCTTTAGCATTACAAAAGGCCATAATCTCTTTGCCAGTTTTGTTTTGTTTATAGTTTTTGCAAACTCTACTATTGCTATATGATCCCATAACTTTGAAGCCTCAAGCGGTGTTCCTCCCTCTATATCTAATAATCCTTCGGCATATAGTTCAAACAGTGTAGTAAGTTTTGGTGAAAATATAAGTCTGCGAATAACTTCTGGTGAATTTACAGCTATTAAGATCTTTTTTTGTGCATCTTTTCCAAGAGGCAAAATATCTCCATTCCACAATTTTATAGATAAATCCATATTGAGTTGGGGAGCAATTTCAGCTATCCACTCTTTTAGTACTTCAATCTGCTTTTGTTCTCTACTTCCCATAATATTATTTGACCTCTCAAATTATTTAAATGTATTATATCCAAGCTAACCCTTGATAACGATACGGGTATTGTATTTGCCATATTTTTTGATGAGATAATATAGTTTTTTGGCATCTCTTGGGTGTAATCTAATACATCCATGTGAAGCTGGTCTGCCAAGTCTTCTGATAGAGCGTGTACCATGTATAGCATAACCACCCTTGAAAAATACAGAGTATGGCATTGGTGAATTGTGATATTTTCTACTGTAGTGCATTCTTTCTAGTGTTTGTGGTCTATAGTGTCCTACCGGTGTCCAGTATCCTCTTCTTGCTGTTGATACTTTCCAATAGTATAGATGCTCATCATTTAGATATACAGACATTCTCTGTTTTCTTTTATTTACATATACAGTTATATACTTTTGAGCTGGATTTTTTAGTGTCTTTAGCATAAGATATGTCTTTGCATACTTATCTGGCATAGGATATACAATATCCTTTAAAGACAAATAGGCTTTGGAGAGATTGGAAGTGGAATCTATATTTGTGGACTTAAATACCAACTCCTTCTGTGAAGATGGTGTTGACAAACTGCTGTTACTCTCTGTATTTCTCTTTTGATTTTGTGTCATTAGAATATCTCTTTGCTTGGTGAGTCTAATACCATAATTGATATCTGTAGTATCTACACCCTCTTGAGCGTATATCATCGAAGAATTGGCCATTGCCATATGCTCATTTCCAAAGCAACTCATTACAAACAGACATATACCTACAATCCATCTCATTTTATACTCCTTGAAGTTACTATCTTTTATTTTATTCAAATCACTCTTATATTATAAAAAAAGTTTTAATTATATTAAATAATACTATTTTATATGTTTCTTTTTGTTGCATACTCTATGGCATTGATATAACTCTTTGTAGATGGTGATTGGTTTTTGTATGCAATATCAAATGCAGTTCCGTGATCAACTGAAGTTCTAAGGATAGGCAAATTGAGTGATACATTGATACTTTCATCAAAATAGAGAGTCTTTAGAGGTATTAAGCCCTGATCATGATATATGGCTACATAATAGTTATATTTATCTCTCATTATAGGAGTAAATGCAGTATCTGGTACAAGTGGGCCGGTGAAAATCTCTTTGGATAACTCTGTATTGGCTCTTTTTATAGCCTCTTTTATAATACTCTCTTCACTACCCAATACTCCACCATCTCCAGCATGTGGATTTAGACCAAGTACAGCTATATTTGATACATTCAACTCCCCATAAAGAGTTATCAAAAAGTTGTAAAATTTATCAAATGATAAACTCCTGGCTACATCTTTGAGTGGAATATGCTCTGTATAGAGTGCTACAAACATTTTGGGACTGCCAAGCATCATAATAGCATCACTTTTGAATATATCTCTAAGAGCATCTGTATGACCTTTGTAATCTACTCCGGCTATCTCCCATGCTTTTTTGTGTATGGGCAAAGTGGTGACTGCATCTGCTTTTTTATCACTTACCAAAGAGATGGCATGTAAAAATGAATAGAAGCTGTAAGCACCGGATTTTGCATCTGTTTTTCCTGGAGTTATTTCAAAATATTCAATATTTGGAGGTATAGAGATGTCAAAATCAGAGGGTATTTTGAGATTCAATTTTCTTGAAGCCTGTTTTAACATCTTTGGATCTATACAATATACAGGATTTACAATTTTGGATATATCCTTATGAGCTAAAAGTGCTATCTCTATCCCTATACCATTTAGATCTCCTATTGATATTGCTACTCTTTTCATCTTTGTAAAAGTTCCTTCATATCAACTACTGCTTGATACAATCCACTGTAAACAGATCTGGCTATAATACTTTGACCAATATTTAATTCTTTGATAGCTTCAATCTGGACAATATTTGATACATTTTGATAGTTTAATCCATGTCCTGCAGCTACTTGCATATGTAAACCCTGGGCATGTTGGGCAAGGTTGTCCAAATTACCCAACTCCTCTTTGAGTAAACTCTCCAACTCTTTTCTTGTTAATCTCAAATCATCAATAGCATATCTTGTTCTACTAATATTACTATAAAGCATTGCATAAATATTTGCATATCTGCCAGTATGAAACTCTACCCAGTCAGTTCCTGCTTCTTTGGAAGCTAACAGTTCATCTGGATGTGGATCTATAAATAGTGATACTTCAACTTCTGCATAGTGCAATCTTTTGATAATCTCTTTTAGCCTATCAAACTCTTTTGATACAGCAAGTCCACCCTCTGTTGTCACCTCTTGACGCTTCTCTGGTACTATAGTTGCTCTGTGTGGTCTATGTTTGCATACAAAATCTATAATATCTTCACTCATAGCACACTCAAGATTTACCGGTAAAATAGATTGTTCTATAATAAGCTTGGCATCTTCATCATGTATATGTCGTCTATCTTCCCTAAGATGTATTGTAATTTGATTGGCTCCTGCACTTTTGCATATTGGCAAAGCATCTATAATTACAGGATCATTTACCCTTCTTGCCTCTCTTAGTACCGCTATATGATCTATATTTACACCCAAATCTACTCTATTCATACTCTACCTCATCTTATAGTTGTTACATAAACTTATCATAAATTATATTACTTGTATCATCTTTTGCAATATGAATTTAAAATTTCTCAAACAGATGTTACAATTGTAACAAAAGAAGGTGGGTGATGAAGAGTGAAATAAAAAATTATCAGTGTCAAAGTTGTGGTGCTCCAATGAGTTACTCTCCTAGTAAACAGAAACTCTTTTGTGAATTTTGCAATAATGCTCAAGAGATAAAAACAAAAATAGACTACAATCCAAAAAAGCCACTGAATGAGGGATATTCAAACGCTACAATAGATTCTGTAGAAAAGAGTGTTACTTGCCCAAAGTGTGGTGCTGGATATGTTATGCCTCAATTTCTTGTAGCTACCAGGTGTCCATATTGTGAAACTCCTGCTATTTCGCAATTTCAAAATGGTATCAAACCACCATTTGCCATTCAACCTTTTAGGGTATCACAGAAAAAAGCCCATGAGATATTTGCCAAATGGATAGGTTCACTATGGTTTGCACCCTCAGAACTAAAGAGTGTAGTTGATACCAGAAAAAAACTAACAGGATACTATCTGCCATACTGGCTCTTTGACAGTGATACAACCAGCTATTACAGTGGTGAAAGAGGAGATGCATACTATGTAGATGTACCAGTTACAAGAGTAGTAAATGGCAAAGAAGAGACTGTAATGCAAAGAGAAAGGAGAATAAACTGGACACCTGTATCAGGAACAGTAGGTAGAGATTTTAGAAATATTCCCATAGTAGCGGATACAAAACTACCCAAAAGATTGCTAAATTCAATATCTTCTTGGGGAGTAGCCAAACTAAGAGAGTTTGATGATAGGTTTATATGTGGATTTGAAGGGAGTGAATATAACCGCTCTATTGAGAATTGTTACAGTGAAGCAAAAGATTATATGCAAAAGAGAATAAGAGCTGATGTAAGAGCAGATATAGGAGGAGATGAACAAAGAATAAGCAATATAAATACTACATACAAAAATGAGATGTATGGATATACCATGTTTCCTGTATGGAGTACACACTTTAGATACAAGGGTAAAGAGTATTACTATGTAATTAATGGCTTTAATGGTCAAATAGCAGGTCAAAGACCATATAGTTATATTAAAATAGCAATACTTATA
>JAMOSA010000238.1 GCA_027063325.1 Campylobacteraceae bacterium | reverse complement strand
TCTACTGCAAAGGCACGACCAACTTTTACATTAACCAAATTTTTCTTTTGAGAGATATTATATATACCAAATTGATTATCTTGTTGAATATAAAATATCTTATTACCATATATAGCACCAGATACCAAAGGCAGTTTTAACTTATCAGATAGTACTACTTTGCCACTACTTCTATTGAATATCTTGATATTACCTCTATTATCTGCACCAAGAACATATTTTGAAGATTGATTTACATAATGAAATCCATCTGGCATCTTAAAGTTACCCATGCCACTTTTGGTTAAAAAGCTTCCATCACTAAAAGTAATACCATCACGCATTACTTCCCTAGCTTTTTTCCCAGTTTTTGTTATGGCATTTGAAGCGCTAAATGTTGTTTTTGGTTCAAACTCTTTTCTACTGTCAACACACCCTGAAACACCTATTAATATTGATATTAGAGCTAAAGCTCCTACAAACCTTTTCAAACTCCCTCCTTATTTGATTGTATAGTGTTTTAGATATTTAGCCACTTGATTAAGAGGTGAATTTTCAGCTATCATTGCTAACTCTCTTTTGGCTATATCTTTTTTGCCCTCTTTGATAGCCAAATAAGCTCTTTCCAACCTTGATAAATCTTTGTAATATTTGGAATCTTCTGCTTTTTTATTAATAACTGCTATATGATATTTTGACAAATCTTTTATCATGGGATCTTTAGCATTTAATAACTCTTTTAGACTCTTGGCATCTTGTTTATCTACTGCTTGTGAGTATTGATACAATCTATATAATGGAGTATTATTACTCTTTAGGGTAGATAAAGCTTCACTGTTTTTTGGATTTTGCTGTAACTGTAACAGTGCTTCATTTGCTAAGTTTAATTTATGCTCACTGTATGCTCCATATATCATATTGCCACCTACACCTATTACAACAACAGCCAAAAAAGCCCATATTTTGATTTTGTGTTTTTTATATATTCTTTCTAACTTAAAAGCACTCTCCAATATCTTCTCATCACTACTGAGTTCCTCTTTTATATACTTGACATCATCTTGCAGACTCAAACCATCTCCTTTTTATTATACTAATCTTATTATCATCTCAATTTGATTATACTCTCAAAATTGTTAAAATGCTATTATATACTCTCAAGCTCTATAACAGGGTTACTCTCATCAAAGTTTGACATCTCTTTGAGAGTAGCCAACAGTGCCATTAGCTTGTTTCTTACTTCCAACTCTTCAAGCTCAGGTATAGAATCTGCTACTACTCCTGCTCCAGCTTGTAGAGTTATCTTATCTGGTTGAATAAGTGCGGTTCTTATTGCAATAGCTGAATCCATATTACCTGTAAATGAAAAATATCCCACACTACCACTATAAAAACCTCTCTTTAACTGCTCAAATTTGGCAATTAATTCCATAGCTTTTATTTTGGGAGCTCCAGTCATTGTACCTGCTGTAAATGTAGCACGAAATAGATCAAACATATCTTTATCTTCATCAATTACTGCTACTACATCACTGACCATATGCATCACATGAGAATATTTCTCTACTCTCATCATCTCTGGTACCCTAACAGTACCTGTTTTGGCAACCCTACCTACATCATTTCTACCCAAATCAACAAGCATCAAATGCTCTGCACACTCTTTTGGATCATTTAACATCTCTTGTTCAAGTTCATAATCTCTTTGTGCAGTTTTACCTCTTTTTCTAGTTCCTGCTATTGGTCTAAGCAGTATTTCGCCATTAGTTAACCTAACCATAACTTCTGGAGAAGAACCACATATACTAAACTCTTCATAATCTAACAAAAATAGATAAGGAGAAGGGTTTTTGGAGCGAAGTAATCTATAAAAACTCAATGGATCTATATTACCCTTTTGTGTATATCTATTTGATGGTAGCATCTGAAATACATCACCTGCTCTTATATGCTCTTTGGCTTCATTTACAATCTCTTTGAATCTCTCAGCAGATATGGCAAATTCACCCTCTCCTTCTAGTCTTGCAGCTTTAAATGGCATAGGAGTATGGGATTTTGGTAGCAATGAAGCAATACTCTCAAATATCTTTTTATTGTTGCCATCGCTATCTATTATGGTAAGCTCTGAACTTTTATGTGAAAACCCTATAATAATTTTTGGTCTAACCAAATCCAAATCAGGAGTATTTAGAGTATCTTTGAGACTATCCATAGAATCTCTTAATATAGGCTCAAAAACTTTGACCATATCATAACCTATAAAGCCTATAAAGCCATCAACAAATTCAAATCCAGCTTCCTTTGCCAATTTTTGATATATGGATTTGTCTATATTTTGGTAATACTCTTGCAAAAATGTAAATGGATCTTTGTCAATCTCTTGTGTATTACCATCAATTGAAGTATATATTGTTTGATTGTTTTTATATACAACTCTCTCTTTGGTTCCAATTGTAATGAAGCTAAAGTTACCATCTTCTGAAGTTACTACACTCTCAAAGAGCATTGTAATCTCATTTGGATAGAGTTTTTTAACTTCACCATACAAAGCTACCGGTGTCAATTGGTCAAATAGATATTTTTTTAACATTATTTAGACCTTATAACAAAGGCACTTGATGATATTGCCTCTTTGATTTTTGGTAAGTGTGTAGATGCTTCAGTTCTTGAATTGTATGGTCCGACTCTTACTTTAATAAGACTTCCACTCTTTACTGTAACATATTTATATCCATGTGCTGTAATATTTTTAAGATAGCTATCAAGTGGTGGGCGTCTAAATGAACCTACCTGAATATAGTATTTACCACTTCTTACTACAGATGTATTTTTTGGTGCCTTTGTAGTAGTCTGTACTTTTGACTTTGGTTTGGCATATGTAGATTTTGATTTTGGCTTTGGTTTGTTATATGTAGTTTTTTGCTCCTCTTTTGGTTTACTCTTTGTAACCTGTGGGGTAACTGGAGTTACATCTGCTGACATAGAGTCCAAATCCTTTTCCAAATCATCTGGCATTTTAAAATTATCATCACCACCATCATTTTTATCACCAAATGTATCATCTTTGTTATCCATCTCAACAGGTTTTACATCATCAAAAGAGGCAAGTTCACTATCCATCATAGGCTTTAATTCATCTGGTACATCTTCATCATCTATTTTATCTCTATCTTTGCTCTTTATAGAAGATGTCTCTTTTGTATCGATAGGAGTTAACTCATCTTGCTTATTCTCTTTTTGACTCTTTTGGCTCTTTTGTACCGTAGTCGATTGAGATTCTTTTGAGTTACTGAATATTGATTGAGTCAATACAACACCAACTACAAGAATAATTATTACCAAAGCTATAAGTACAAGTACTTTTTTAGATTTATTCTGTCCACCTCTGATCCTGGGACTTTCTATAATAAGGTCATCCAAATTGTGGTCATTCATCTTTTGACTCCATAAAAAGTGGTATTCTCTTATGCGATACAATCTTTTAATATCACACCTTTGGCAATTATAACAGAACTACCTTTAGTCTAATATTACTTAATATTTAATAGACAAAACCTGATACAGTCAAATAATAGTATAATAATGAGTTTAAATACAAAATGGGGATATGTATGAGTATTTTTAGAGAGTATGACATTAGAGGAATTGTAGATACAGAGTTGAATGAAGAGAGTGTTACAAAGATAGGTTATGCACTCTCAAAAAGAGTCAAAGGGGATTTTGTAGCAGTAGGATATGATGCCAGAATCCACTCACCAAGACTCTTTGAGTATTTAGCAAACGGATTTAATATGGGTGGAAAAGTGGTACTAAATATGGGTATGGTTCCTACTCCATTAAATTACTTTTCAAACTACCTGACATTTGATATAGAATCAAAGAGTATCTCACCTTCAGCTTCAGTTATGATTACAGGTTCACACAATCCAAAAGAGTATAACGGATTCAAAATCACAATAGACAAAAAACCATTTTTTGGAGATGATATATACTCTCTTGGAGAAGAAGTTGAGAGTATGGAGTTACCGACAAACTTTACAAAAAGAGTATATCAAATAGATGTCATAAATCCATATATTGAGTATATTGTCAATCAATTCAAAGATTTAAAATCACTTGATAAAAAGATAGTATATGATTGCGGTAATGGAGTAGCTGGAGTGATACTGCCAAAAATATTTGAGAAATTAAATATAGATGCAAAAGGTATATATATAAAGCCAGATGGCAACTTTCCAAATCACCATCCAGATCCATCAGTTGAAGAGAATTTGAATGATATTAAAAAAGAGCTTAAAAAGGGTGCTGATATAGGTTTTGCCTATGATGGAGATGCAGACAGAATAGCAGTACTAACTCACAAATACAATATCAAAGGTGATCAAATGGCACTACTGTTTAGTCTGCTTATGAATAAACCTACTGTAATTGGAGAGGTTAAATGCTCCCAGATTATGTATGACAAACTAAAAGAGCGTGGTGCAAAAGGTGTAATGTACAAAACCGGACACTCAAATCTAAAGGTAAAAATCAAAGAGTTAGATGCAGATTTAGCCTGTGAAGTGAGTGGTCATATATTTTTTAATGACAGATATTTTGGTTTTGATGATGCTTTGTATGCTACCTTTAGAATACTTGAGCTAATAAATAGAGGTATAGATTTGGATACAGAGTTAGACTCTTTGCCACAACTGTATGCAACAGAAGAGATAAAGATAAAAACAACAGAAGATGAAAAGTTTAAAATTATAGATAAACTCAAAGAGTTACTTCAAAATCCTCCCTCAAATTTTCCAAAAATTATAGATATTATCGATATAGATGGAGTTAGAGTAGTATTTGAAGATGGTTGGGGGCTAGTAAGAGCTAGTAATACAACTCCTGTTCTTGTTACTAGATTTGAAGCAACAACAAAAGAGTTAGCCAATTTGTATCAAGAGCAGTTAAATAATCTAATTGATATAGCAAAAGAGAGTATTTAATGGCAACTTTGGAAGCAAAACTCAAAGAACTTATTAGAAAGATAGAGTATCCACTGTTGCCAGAGGATAGATTAAAGGTGCTACTCAAAGCAAAACTCACCAAAAAGGAGTATAAAATACTCTTTGGATGGGTTAAAGGTATAGAAGCTACCCAAATTCAATACAGCCTAAATATAACGCCACAAAAGTATGAAGAGTTATCTCAAAAGATAGTAAAAAAACTCAATTATGATAGTTTGAAACAGGCTATATATAACAAATAATAAGCTTAAAAAGTTAAAATATAATTATAAGTTATAATATAAGGAAAAGTATGGCATATATAAGTTTGTGTAAATATGAAGATATGACCCCATCTATCCAAGAAAAAGCAAAACCTATATTGGAAAAGAGCGGACAACTTGGTGAAATATTTGAACTATTAGCTCTTGATGAGAAGATATATTTTGCTACAGACAATATGGTACAAAACTATCTGCTAAAAGAGACTCTCTTGCCATACTCAACCAAAGAGAGAATTGCACTGCTTGTTTCACTTGAAAATAACTGTAAGATGTGTGTTGATGTCCATAAAAATATTGCCAAGATGCTTGGAATGAACCAAAAGCAAATAGAAGAGGTTTTAGGAGGTATTGATAATATAGATTGTAGCAAAAGTGAAAAAGAGCTACTAAAACTATGCCTAAAAGCTGCTTCAAAAGATAATTACAAAACTACTCAAGATGATATAAATAGAGTCAAAGAGAGTGGATATAGTGAATTAGAAATTTTGGAAGCTATAGCAATTACTGGATACTTTAACTATATAAATACACTCTCAAATGTATTTGGACTGGGTAAGTAAATAATTGATTAATTTATATTACCCAGATATTATTATTCAATTATTAAAAGCTTTATATAAAGTTGGATTACTATCTATGGTAACAAAACTCTACCCTGCTCTTTTTCTGTGTGGGTCAATTCTTAGGAGTATCAAATCTGCTATCATATTTCCAACAAGAGTCAAAAATGCTCCAATTACCAATATACCCATAATTACTGGATAATCTCTACTCATAGCACTCTGGAAAAATAGTAAACCCATACCATCAATTGAGAATATTTGCTCTAATATAACACTACCACCTAATAATCCTGGTAGAGATAATCCCAATATTGTTACAATAAAAGGTAAAAGATTTGGATATATATAGTATTTTATAATTTGATTCTGACTCAATCCTCTAGCTTGTGCAAAAAATATATAATCACTCTTTAGAATATCAAGTGTGAGTGAACGAATATACAAAAGCAGTGAACCAAATCCGGTAAATATAATAACACTCACAGGTAAAAACAGGTGCCATACTATATCAAACCACTTGTATATACCCTCTTTTGGCTCAAGACTCTCAATACCAGCGATAGGAAAAATACCAAGGGTCAAACCAAATATATATATAAGAAGCAAAGCTAAATAAAATGATGGTGTAGCATAACTAAGTAGTGCAGTCTGCTTAATAATAGCATCTGTTTTGGAACCTTTGATAGCACTTTTTATACCAAAATGCAAAGCTAGATAAAAAATAGCAATCATAGATACAATATTGATACCTAATGTTATACCAATACGACTCTTTATCTCATCCATCACACTATTACCACTTGCAAATGATATACCAAAATCCAAATGCAACATTGAGTTGAGCCATGATATATACTGATTTGGCAGTG
The DNA here is from genome assembly GCA_027063325.1 of Campylobacteraceae bacterium. Taxonomy (GTDB): domain Bacteria; phylum Campylobacterota; class Campylobacteria; order Campylobacterales; family Sulfurovaceae; genus Nitratifractor. Next base: position 1,005 of record JAMOSA010000238.1, on the reverse strand, counting down.
ATTTATCCAATCCATATACATGCTTTAAGTGTGCAATAGCCTCAGGAGTCATATTGGGATTGAGTCCTCCAGCTGCAAAAAAACTGTTTGGAGCCAAATGTATAGCTCCAAAAGTAATTAAAGATATAAGCAAAAGCATCACTACCATATAAAACACTTTAGAGATTATTAAATAAATTACAGAGCCTCTAGTCACTAATTTACCAACCTCATCATCTCATAAAAGTTTTTTGCATCAAGTGAAGCTGAACCTACCAATACTCCATCTACATTTGAAACTTTACATATATCAACTATATTGTTTTGATTTACACTACCACCATAAAGCAAAGGTGCTTTTACTCTTTTTCTAAGTTCATTGTGTGTAGAGTTTATCTCATCTACAGTTGCAGATCTACCAGTACCAATTGCCCATATAGGCTCATAAGCTACAATAAGTCTATTGTAATTTATATCAATTCCATCAAATTGGTCCCACAAATACTCTGCTACTGCCTCCTCTCCTGATTCTCTAACCTCTATTGGTTCACCTATACAGTATATAATCAAAAAATTGTTTTTGGCAAAATAATCAAACTTTTGAGCCAAAAGTTCTTGGGATTCTCCTATGATATTTCGTCTTTCACTATGACCTATCAAAATAGTATCTATATCAAACTCTGCAAGTTGCTCTAACCCTATCTCCCCTGTATATGCTCCATTTTGTGTATGCCATGCATTTTGAGTACCTACTTTAACAGCTTCAGTAGATGGCAACAGTGCACTCATAGGCGGAAATATCATTACTTGATGATTTACAGGATTTGTATCCAACATCTCTTGTAGTTGCATTATATACTGCATCGTTGAAATTCTTGTGTGGTTGGTTTTGAAATTGGCTGCAAATATCATACTACTCCTTTGTCTGTAGTGCCATAATTCCTGGCAAATCTTCACCCTCTATCAGCTTCAAACTTGCACCACCTCCAGTAGATACAAATGTCATCTCATCTACATCACCTGCTC
>JAMOSA010000237.1 GCA_027063325.1 Campylobacteraceae bacterium | reverse complement strand
AGTAGTTGTTATAGAGTTTTTGTAGTATCTTGAGATGTTCATCATAATTGGCATAAGTATCTGCAATATACAAAGAGTCTATATCAACCTGTTCTGCAAACAACTCTTCAAAAAATCTAAATATAAATCTACTATCATTGATAAATTCTAAAAATCCTCTTGATATTCCCAAAGCTTTGGTATCTATACTACTCATTGCTTCATACAGATATATCAATCTTGTAGTTTCATCTATATAACTTCTACCATCTATTACAATTATATGTCTGAGAAATTCATCTATTGTATATAGCTTTGGTAGTATAGTATCTGACTCTTTACCCAAATACTCACGAATGAGTCTATGGGTAGAAAATACTAGCATCTGCATATAGTTATACCTCTTCAAAAACTCCTAAGAGTCTGTTTTTTACTATTTTATCATAAGGCAGACACAAACCATGCATAGATATATAGACTCCTTTGTCTATATGTGTGATAGAAGCTATTGCAAAAGAGAGATTTGAAGTGGCATCTATTGGATCTATAGAGAGTGGAACCATAGCACCAGTTAAAATAATACTCTTTTTTATACCATCACTTTTTAATCTCTCATCTATATATTTGGCAGTTATATCCATAGTATCTGTACCATGAATAATAATGACTCTATTATATTTGGCACCTTTTATATGATTATAGATAATCTCCCTATCACTAATATTCATATCAAGACTATCTTTATATACTACACCTGTTATATCAAATTCATAATTTTTAGATATATACTTTAGTGCCTTGTGCAAAGCAATATTATTTTTGGGTACTATTAAATCTCCCTTTATGGGGTCATAGATTTTATTAAATGTACCTCCTGTATTTATGATAGTCAGCATCAATAATCCCTTGCTACTTTATACTCTGGATCATCCTCTTCATAAGTTACATAAGCTTTTGCCTGTTTGAGAACTGCTTTGCAATCGTTGCTAAGGTGTCTTAGAGTTATCTTTTTACCTGTCTTTTCATACTTTTGGGTAAGCTTGTCTATAGCTTCTACTCCAGAAGAGTCCATTACTCTGGCATTTTTAAAATCAATTATTATATTTTTGGGATCATGCTCTATATCAAAAGCACTGTTAAATGACTCTACTGAACCAAAAAACAGAGGTCCGTCAAGTTCATATACTTTGGTATCACTATCCAAAAAGTAACTTCTGGTATATATTTTGGCATGTTTCCATGCAAATACAAGTGCAGATATAATTACACCAAGTATTACAGCAATTGCCAAATCAAAAAGTATAGTAACAATAGTTACAACTACCATTACAAAAGCATCACTTTTAGGCATCTTTTTGAGATGACCAAAGCTACTCCACTCAAATGTACCAATACTCACCATAAACATAATACCCACAAGTACACCAACAGGAATAATATTTAGCAAATCAGTAAGTGAGGCTACTAGTACCATCAATCCAATAGCAGCTGTAGCAGAAGAGAGTCTGCCCAATCCTCCTGAACTAAAGTTAATGATTGATTGTCCAATCATTGCACATCCTGGCATTGCCCCAAAGAAACCACAACTTATATTTCCAACCCCTTGGGCTATACACTCTTTGTTTCCACTTCCTCTTGTTCCACTCATCTCATCAAGTACTGCTAGTGTAAGAAGAGACTCAATGAGTCCTACAAGAGCTACTATTACAGCATATGGTGCTACCATCTTGATAGCACTCCAGCTAAATAGAGTCTCTGGTACACCAAATGATGGAAGTTGTCCTTTAAATTCACTCAAATTTGCCAAATTGCCAATAAGCAGAGTATCTATATTGGCAAAATATACTATAGTAGTAAGTAGTACTATAGCAACCAATCCAGCTGGTATTGCTTTGGTATATTTGGGCAGATAGTACATAATAATCATAGTTATTGCCACTACTACATACATTATCCAGTTTTGCCCCTCAAAGAATTTAAATTGAGCCATAGCTATTACAATAGCAAGACCATTTACAAATCCATAAATTGCCGGTAGTGGAACGAGTCTTATGAATTTACCAAACTTCAAGACACCAAATAGCACTTGAATGATACCAGCAAGTATCGCAGCTAAAAATATATATTGTAGTACCCCTATGCTCAAAGCTTCACCACTAATTCCACTACTCTTTAACATAACAGTAGCTTCAACAGCAAGTCCAGTAAGTACTACTGCCACTGCTCCAGTAGCTCCACTAATCATACCTGGTTTACCACCAAGTATTGCAGTAACAAGCCCCAGTATAAAGGCTGTATAGAGTCCAATTATAGGATTGATTCCTACAATAAAAGAGAATGCTATAGCCTCTGGTACAAGAGCTACAGCCACCACAAGCCCAGAGAGTATATCATTTTTGATATTGTCGCGAGTGTAATTTTTGATATTAAACACATCTATCCTTAAAGTAATTTTTGTGGGATTTTAGCATAAAAGAGAGATTATAGAAGAGTATTTATCTAATCAGTTATCAATCAACTCTTAGGTAGAATAATAGCAATTTATTATAAAGGATAGATATTGAAAGAAGTTCCTATAGTTGTATTGGATTTTGGTTCTCAATATACACAGTTGATTGCCAGAAAACTCAGAGAGAGTGGTGTATATACGGAGGTTGTTCCATATAGTGAAGATATTGAGGATATAAAAGCAAGACAACCAAAGGGTATTATTCTCTCTGGAGGTCCTGCTTCTGTATATGCTTCTGATGCTTATCATCCAAGCGAAAATATTTGGGAGCTTGGATTGCCGATACTTGGAATTTGTTATGGAATGCAACTTATTGCCCAACACTTTGGTGGTGAAGTAGTAGCAGCAGAGCACCATGAGTATGGCAAAGCAAAATTAAATATTATAAAGAGTGATTCTCCGATATTTACAGATGTACCAAACAATTCGATAGTATGGATGAGTCATGGAGATAGAGTAGAGAAGTTGCCACAAGGATTTGAAGCTATAGCAAATAGTGATAATTCACCATATGCAGCTATTGCAAATGAAGATAAAAAGATATACGCGTTTCAATTTCACCCAGAGGTTCACCATAGTGAATATGGTACAAAGATGCTTAAGAACTTTGCAAAGTATATTTGTGGTTGTGAAAGTACATGGAATATGGGTTCATTTGCAAAAGAGAAAATTAATGAAATCAAAAAGCAAGTAGGTGACAAAAAAGTACTTTGTGCAGTAAGTGGCGGTGTAGATAGCTCTGTAGTAGCAGCATTGCTTCATGAAGCAATTGGAGATAATTTGGTAGCTGTATTTGTAGATACAGGCTTACTCAGAAAAAATGAAGCCCAAGAGGTTGAGAGTATGTTTAGGGGGCTTGGTATTGATCTTATTACAGTAGATGCAAAAGATGAATTTTTGGGTAAACTAAAGGGTATTACAGATCCTGAGCAAAAACGCAAAATTATAGGTGAGACATTTATAGAGATATTTGACAAAGAGGCAAAGAAGTTTGCAAATGAAGTAAGCTTTTTGGCACAAGGGACTCTATATACAGATGTAATAGAGTCTGTATCTGTAAAGGGACCTTCAAAGACTATCAAATCTCATCACAATGTAGGTGGATTGCCTGATTGGATGAAGTTTGAGTTGGTTGAACCTCTAAGAGAGATATTCAAAGATGAAGTCAGAAAGCTTGGTCTTGAGCTTGGATTGCCCAAATATATGCTTAGTCGCCACCCATTCCCAGGTCCTGGACTTGCTATTAGAGTAATGGGTGAAGTAAATGAAGAAGCCTTGAGATTACTTAGAGATAGTGATGAGATAATGCAACAAGAGCTTAGAGCCAGTGGATATTATGACAAAGTATGGCAAGCTTTTACAGTACTACTAAATGTAAGTTCTGTTGGAGTTATGGGTGATAATAGAACATATGACAATACAGTATGTGTTAGAATGGTAGAATCAGTAGATGGTATGACAGCCAATTTTGCTCATATACCTCACGATATATTAGAGGTAATCAGCCGAAGAATCATAAATGAAATAGATGGAATCAACAGAGTAGTATATGATATCAGCTCCAAACCACCAGCAACCATTGAGTGGGAGTAGGGTATTGTAGGAAAATAGTAGTGTAGTTTGATGATGGAGAGCTATTGATTTTAGGTTATCTAAAACTATAGCTCTTTTTTACTCCACTCATCACTTAACCTTTCTGCCTGCTTTAAAACTGTTTCAATCGCCTCAAATGTTTTATCTGGTGGGTATTTATATCTTCTAAGTAATATTCTTATTCTATTTTTGATTTTAGCTCTTATACTTTCTCTATATTTCCAATCCACACTTACATTTTTTCTAAGAGTTTCGGTAAGTTCAACAGCTATTTTTTTTAGTGTTTCATCGCCAAGTTCTCTAACGGCTGACTCATTTAGTGCTAATGCTTCATAAAAAGCAATTTCATCATCATTTAAGCCTAATTCATTTCCTTTTTGCATCTCATCTCTAAAATCCTTTGCCATAGCTATTAACTCTTCAATAACTTGTGCTGTCTGGATAGTTCGGTTATGGTATTTATTTAAAACAGCATTTAATCTATCAGAAAATTTTTTCTCTTTTATTATATTTGTTTTTGTTTTAGATTTAATCTCATTTTTAAGCAACTTTTTAAGTAGTTCTACTGCTAAATTTTTATATTTC
>JAMOSA010000236.1 GCA_027063325.1 Campylobacteraceae bacterium | reverse complement strand
TTGAGCATATGGCATAGCCATTACTCTAGCTACATCTCTAATAACACCCTTTGCTAACAATTTACCAAATGTAATAATTTGAGCAACATTATTTCTGCCATATTTATCTATAACATAATCTATAATCTCTTGTCGTCTTGCTTGACAAAAATCCATATCAATATCTGGCATACTTACACGCTCTGGATTTAGAAATCTCTCAAAGAGTAATCCATATGGCATTGGATCAAGATCTGTAATACCAAGCGAATATGCTACAAGAGAACCAGCTGCAGATCCCCTACCAGGTCCTACTGGAATACCCATATCCTTGGCAGCTTTTACAAAATCCCAAACTATCAACATATATCCGGGAAACTTCATAGAGTTTATGATATTCATCTCTACTTCCAATCTATCATAATACTCTTGATGTTTAGACTCCTCTACATGCTTGAGTCTTTGCTTAAGTCCCTCTCTTGATTCATACTCAAATAGTACTATATCATTTGCCAATGAGTAAGTTTTGTCTGGTTCTGGCAACTCAATACCTACCTCTTTGGCTCTATTGATTGTAAATTTGAAATTTGGCGGAGTCGGATTACCCAATTTTATCTCCAAATTGCATTTATTGGCTATCTCTTGGGTATTTTCCAGTGCTTCTGGAATATCAGCAAACAATTTTGCCATCTCTTGAGGTGATTTTACATAAAACTCATGTACACTATGTCTAAGTCTTTTTGGATCATCATACTCTTTGTTCATAGCAATACACATAAAAGCTTCATGAGCTTGAGCATCATCAGGATTTGTATAGTGTGTATCATTTGTAGCTACTATTTTGATGCCAGTCTCAAGTGATATTTGTATAATCATCTTGTCTATACGGTGTTGATCATGTATCCCATGACGCATAAGTTCAAGATAGAAATCATCACCAAATATCTCTTTATACTCCAAAGCAACTCTTTTTGCCTCTTCATAACCCTTTGCACCAAATTTTATATTTCTCTCACTCTCATTTAGATGCCAATTGACCTCTCCTTGAAGACATGCAGATGTACATATCAACCCTTCACTACGCTCTTTTAATAGTTTTTTATTGATTCTAGGATAGTAATAAAATCCATTTAGATATGCTTGTGAGCTAAGATACATCAAGTTTTTATAACCAATCTCATTTTTAGCAAACAGACACAGATGAAATCTTTGTCTAGTAGATTTATCTGAGATATCTTCACTATTGTGTAGATATGCTTCCATACCTATAATTGGTTTGATACCCTCTTTTTTCATTGTATTATAAAAATCAATAGTACCAAACATATTACCATGGTCTGTCATAGCTACACTATCCATACCAAGCTCTTTGACCTTTTTGGCAAGTACTTTTATTTTGTTGGCACCATCAAGCAGTGAATACTCTGTATGAAGATGAAGATGGGTAAATTTGGGATTGGCTGCTATCATATGAAACCTCTATTTTTGGTTATTGGATTGGATAATATCCAAGTGGTACTGAGAGTATGATTATAAAATTTATGATATAAGCAGTGTATATTATATAGATAAAAAGACTCTAACCAAAAGCTTTTAGAGAGTGTATATTAGCTACAGACTAGATATTAAGTTTTTTGTTTTATAATTTATATCTATTTTACTTTTTGGTAACTCCTTTTTAGAACCATTAGTAGTTTTATTGCCAGATAAATTATTTAATACAAAGCTATCAAAACTCCAACTCTTTGCATTTTTATATACTACTGCATCACTTTTAACAGTATGCTTTGGTACTTTTTGGGGTGTAGAGTCAAAATGTTGCATTACTACTACCACAGTCAAACTAACTACAAATGAAATTGCCATTGTTATAAACATATAATCTCTCTTCATTCCTACACTCCTAAAGCTTATGAAACTTTTATGATGTAATAGTAGTATATATAAATCAACCATCAATAAACAAATAGTTAATATTAACAAATGCAAAATAAATGAAAAGTGTATCAAAGAGTATCAAACATTTTAAAAACAAGCTACTTTTTATATTTATCCCTCTCTCCTCTTTTACTGTTTGCTCTACTTCTTTTAAAACAATTATCACAAATACTAAATTTGTAACTAAAATCAAGCATTTTGCCACATTTTCTACACTGCTTTACAAAGTTGCCTCTTTTTAGAGATCTCTCTATAAATTGATTTAGCATATCTCGTGAATTTTTTGCAAGTTCAGTATCTAAAAACTGCTCTTTAAATTTGAAAGATAGCCACAGATAGAGTGATACCTCCTTTACTCTATCTTCTGCATTTAACAACTCTTCATTTGTATGAGCATATTTTGGCAATGAACGCGGAGGTATATATCTGACTTTTTCACCCTTTTGCATCTGCTTTAGGTATCTATGAAATACAGATTCAAGATATGGTGAATTTATACTCACAGGAGCACAAGCTAGAAAGTATCTTGATCTAAGATCCAAATCATAATCATCTACAACTTTTGCAACTTCAAGCATTGAATCTATGTTTGCTGCTTCAAATGGACCTTCAAACTCCATATTTTGGGCAAAAAATTCTAAAATCTCTAATAGCTTGTCACTTTGTATGATTTCACCTATCAATATAACATGCTCTAATGAAGCCATTACACTAAATGGCAGTTTTATATCAGGCAGTGGGGTATTAAACTTTGATTCAATAACCTTTAGTGTATGAGCATCCAAAGCTCCTACATAACCATCTTCATATATACCATATCTTCCTGCTCTACCTGCTATTTGCAGTACCTCTGCAGGGGTTAATTCTCTGCTTTTTAAGCCATCAAATTTATCTGCTCTTGCAAATAAAATCTCTTTGATTGGCAGATTCAAACCCATAGCAATTGCATCAGTAGCCACCAATATATCACTCTTGCCATCTCTAAATCTACTTGCCTCTTCTCTTCTGACTTCTGGTGAAAGATTGCCATATACTACAGATACTTTATACTCTTTTGATAATTGCTGTTTTAGTTTGAGTACCTCTTTGCGTGAAAAAGCTACTACTGCACTCCCTTTTTTTATCTTTTTAATAGGAGTTGGTTTTGGCAGTACCTTTAGTGGATTCATCCTCACAAACTCTTTTATCTCCAACTCTTCACCCAAATACTCACACACCTCTTTGATAGCTTCAATTGCATCACTTGAGCCTGTAACTATCACCTCTTTTGCAGGAGCTCCTATTAGAGCATTTGCCCATGCCCAGCCTCTGTCTCTGTCTGCAATCATCTGTATCTCATCAATTACACATACATCAACCTCTACTTCACTATTTAGCATCTCTATAGTAGAGCTTATGTGGGTAGAGTCTTCATCAATTATCTCCTCTTCACCTGTAATTAGTGATGTAGCTACTCCACTATTTTTTAGATTTTCATACCCCTCAAGAGCAAGTAGCCTAAGAGGAGCAAGGTAGTAGCCTGTATCTGCACTCTTTAATCTTTGCATAGCCTGATATGTCTTTCCACTATTGGTTGGTCCTGCATGAAAGATAATTTTGCGTTTTAATCTTCTTGCTGTTGGAAACAATAGTTTAAAGTCCCTGATACTCTTTGCCAAAAGATCCTCTTTTAGTTTTTTCTCTTTGAGTGGTCTTATATATTCAAAAAAGTGGTAGAGTATTCTCTTTTTTGTTTTTTCTTTGATTTTTAAATTCTTTGAAGCTTGCAGTTGGGGGATCAAAAAATCATTAATAAATTTTGCTATCTCATTATCTGGTATATCAAGTTCTTTTGCCTGTTCCAACACTCTTTGATATAATTGTTCCAAATCTGATTTGAATCTCTTTTGTAACTCCTCTTTTTGAGACTCTTTATCAGAAATAATCGTAAAATCACTATTTCTCCATATAGTATTATATATCTTTTGCTTTTCATAAGATAGTGATATGAGATACTCTACACTCTCACCCTCTATATCATAAAACTCCTGGCTGTGTATGATATAGTGATCACTGCTTTGGCTCAGATATAGACTCTTGTCAATATTTTTGATAATAGATTCTACGGTATCAAACTCAAGTGGTATCTGATAAAGTTTACTATCTATTGGCATATTTTCAATAGCTTTTTGGGCAATTTTGTATGATATATATCTATTGTTTTTAATATTCTCTACAAACTCTTTTATCTCTTGCTCTTTTTGTTCAATAGCTTTGATTTTGAGAGTCTTTATATACTCTTTTGCCCTACTCTCATTTTCAAACAGTTTTGTGTCTATCTCTTTGCCTGTTACAAGCAGATCCTTTTTTACCAAAGAGTTTGGAAAATGAAAATTAAATGTGTGTATAAACTCTATTTGATTCAAGCTATTTATATGAACCCCTGTTATACTCTCTATATTGCCAATTTTATTTTTTAGTCTTATATATTGCAATTTGTTTAGTAGTTTCTCTTTTGTAATCAAAGATGAGTACTCCAAAAACTCCTCAATCAATATATTTTTCTCTTGTGTTGTCAATTCTATATCATCAAGTAGTTTTGAAATCTCTTTTGCTTTGTCTTTGTTAAGTTTTCTGCTTTTACTCTTTTGCAAAGAGAGTAGATAATCTACTATAACTTTTCTATATGTATATTCACCCTCACTCCATACTCTTCTTAGCAGACGAATCAAATCCTCTCTTTGTAACTCTTTGCAATTATCTTCAACAAGCATTGCAAGTTGCAACAATAGATTGTAATCAAGCTTTGTTACAGCTTCATCAAATGGTTCTCCATTAAAAAGTGTTCTTATTTTATTATTTAATTTTATAAAATGTTTTCTCTTCTTTTTTGCCATATTATATCTCCTAATTAAACCCCACAAAACAGTACCAAATAGAGCAATATCATATATTAAAAGTATAAGATGTGCAGATTATATTGTTTGTGAAGTATATATTTGTTTATGAAGACTCTTTTGTATCTTCTATTAAAATTTTTGTTTTTTCCAAAACTTCATCTATATTCAATTCATAAGTTAGTGTTAACTCTTCTATAATAGATATATCTATATCACCCTCTATCAAAGCATATGCAATAGCTTCAATCTGCTTTGGCTTATCATCTTTTGTCTCTTTTAATTTTCTTATAAGTAAAGCGCAACTTTGAGGTATGGAGTATATAACTTTGTATATTATATTCAGATCCTCATATGCCAAACCATTATCAAAACAGAGATTTTCAGCCTGAATCGGAGTGATATGGTTATTATATACCTCTTGGGCAATAATTGTCAACTTTACCAAATAACTACTCTCTTTCTCAAGCATCTTTTGGATACTGTTTCCAGGAGGCAAATATCTAGCAGTCAGTGCAGTAAGCCTTGTAATACTGCCAAGTCCGGAATTGTGTTTTGTTCTATAGTGCAAAGTTGTATGTATATCTGTACGAGACTCTATCACCTCTATAGTCTCTACTATATCCATAAGAGATTTTGATTGGGAGGTCTCTATCATCAGGGCTATTTGTGTTGCACTGCCTATCTCCCAGTATCTGCGTACAAATCTTACAGTAGCCTCTTTTATATTCTTGCCGTCACTCTCAAAAAATGTATAGTAGTAACCCGGTTTTAAAAAATTCTCAATTGTAAAATCTTCTGATACTATCTCATTGCTTTTTTGTACAGATATAAATTTTTCCAGTGAAGATACACTATTTGATATAGCAACTGCTTTGAGTGTATCTACAACTGCTGGTATCAATATTACAGACTCATTCAATAATTCAGCTGTCAATCTATTGGCTTCGTCACTGCCTGGATATATAAAAATAATATTCTCTCTTTTTAAAGATACTCTTTTTATACTATTTATGATATTTTCATCTACATCAACAGATACTATTACAGGGATATTTTTTGTCTTTAGAGCCATTGAGACTGATGCCGGTTTTCCATAAGTGGTAGTTCTTTTCATTCCGGCAGTAACTGGAGTTACTTTGAGTATTGATGAGGCACTCTCATCTACTGCTATCAAATGTAAATGTTGTGCCATAAATTATCCTGTACTGTTATTAGTATGAAAATTTGTAACCCCTTCTGCGTACTGTATGGATTACCTGAAATCCCAAAATACTCTTTAATCTCTTTCTTATTTGGTTAATAGCTACCTCTACAGTATTGTCACTGACATACTCCGGCTCTTCCCAAAGTGCATTGATTATTTCATCTTTGCTAAAAACCCTCTGTTTCCTCAAAGCCAAATATGCTAAAATATCAAATGTTTTACCATTGAGAGATACAATTTTGTCATCATACTCTATCTTTTTATTGGCAATATCTATACATAGTTTTCCTATATCTATCTTTGTACCATATAGATTTCTCATATTTGCCAAAACTCTAGCAGCTATTAAATCTGCTTCATTGATATGTGAATATATAACATCATCAGCACCCAAAGAGAAAAACATTTTTTGATTCTCACTACTCTTTGTGAGCATAATTATTTTCGTCTCTTTCTTTTTGGCTTTTACACTGTTGATATATCTCTCAAGAGAGAATTTAACACCCTCATCTACAATGATTATCAACTCATAGTGTCTAAAGTAGGTAAAATTACTAGCATCATACAAATCTCTGGCACTATCTACGATACAGATAAAGTACTTCTCTATCTCTTTTTCCACCTCTTTAGAGAACTCTTCATCAAATCCTACGGTTAATATTCTCATTGTTCCTACTTCATCCAAATATAGATTTAAATGGGAAAAAATGAGCATATTATGATATATACTCACTCTATCCCATTTCATAGCGAATTTATACCGAAAGGTTGCTTATTTAAAAATAAAACTTAGTTTCAGCTTTTTTTGATATTATTGCTACCACCTATTAAATATTATTCTTATAATTATTTTATAATACAAACTCTTTATTGGAAAACTACTCCTTAAATCTAAAACTTCTGAGTTTTGCACTTCTGCTTCTACTGTTTTTTTTCAACTCTTGTAGTGTGGCAGTAATTGGTTTTTTGTTTATAGGTTTACCAAGCGAGTGATTATTGCCACAGTTACATCTTATAGCCTCTTTTGGGCAGATACAACTCTTTGCCCACTCTCTAAAAGCATTTTTTACAAGTCTATCTTCTAGTGAGTGAAATGTAATCAAAGATACTACACCACCTTTTAAAGGATTATTGTAGAGTACTTCCAACAATCTCTCTATCTCTCCTAATTCATCATTAACTTCTATTCTGATAGCTTGAAAAAGGAGTGTTGCAGGATGTATTTTGGTTTTACTTCTTAGATAGGGCTTAAGTATATCTTGTAACTCTTTTGCACTCTCAATACTCTTTTTTGCTCTGTATTCTATGATTTTTTTGGCAATTTGATCACTGTTTGGGATTTCTCCATATTTTTTGAATATATAACTCAATCTCTCTTGAGAGTATGAATTGACTACATCATATGCACTCAAAGGAGCATCTTTGTCCATTCTCATATCAAGAGTATCACTATCAAACGAAAAACCTCTCTCCTTTTGATCAAGTTGTAATGAAGATACTCCAAAATCTGCCAATACACCTACTATATCACTGTTACTTTGCAATAGTTCTGGCAGTTTTTCAGAAAAGCTTCCTTTGATTAACTCTACTCTGTTTTTATACTCCTTTAGTCTCTCTTTGCTAAAGTTGAGTGCTGTAGTATCTCTATCTATACCAATTATTGACAAATGTTTATATCTTTGCAAAATTGATGAAGAGTGTCC
>JAMOSA010000235.1 GCA_027063325.1 Campylobacteraceae bacterium | reverse complement strand
AATCCAGGAATAAGTCTTTTATAAGAGTTTGTAGTTGCATTTGTAAATGCTGCTATAGCTTTAGCGTGTTTTAGTACTCCACCCATATACCATCTGGCTATATCGCTAAGGTTACCATACTCACCATCTTTGTAGAATAAGTTTTTGCCATCTTTCCAAATAGATTGGTGTACATGCATACCATTACCATTATCACCATATAGAGGCTTAGGCATAAATGTAGCAGTTTTTCCATTGAGATGAGCTACCATTCTTACTACATATTTATATTTTTGTACATTATCAGCAGCTTCAACTAAAGTACCAAATTTTATACCAATTTCAGCTTGAGCTTGAGCAACTTCGTGGTGGTGAAGTACTACTTCAAGACCAATCTCTTGCATAATCTGTACCATTTCAGCACGCATATCAACAGTAGAGTCTGTTGGCATTACAGGGAAGTATCCACCCTTTGTTCTTGGTCTGTGACCTATATTGATATAATCCTCTTCCAATGCATTATCAGCCCACTCACCCTCATCAGAATGTACCATATAGTGAGACTCATTGATTGAATCTTTGAATATTACATTATCAAATATGAAAAATTCATTCTCAGGTCCAAAGTATGCAACATCGCCAATACCAATTTTATTTAGATGCTCAAGAGCCTTTTTAGCTATTGATCTTGGACATTTTGCATAAAGGTCATTTTCATATATATCATATATGTCACAGAATACGACTATTGTAGGATCTGCAGTAAATGGATCTAAAAATGCAGTAGGTACATCAGGCTTTAAGATCATATCTGATTTATCTATTGGTTGCCATGCATCAATCGAAGAGCCATCAAATGGTAGTCCATTGTTAAGCATATCAGCATCCAATGCATCTAAGCAGTATGTAATATGGTGCCATGCCCCCTTTATATCTGTAAAGCGAAAATCTACAAACTCTACTTCATTCTCTTCACAGAAACTAAAAAACTCATCTACATTATTGACAAATTTGCCCATCTATCATCCTCCTGAAAATTTTATACCTTAATTATAATCAGTTTTGTACTCTATATAGGTAAAAGTAATGTATATTTTTTAATCAATTTTTCAAATGTTACAAAAATACATCATTAGTTATATGGGGTATTCTATAGGCACTCTGGATTTGTATGATACTATTTTTTTGTATCCTGTGCTTTTGGCAAATTGATATATTTTATCTTGGTACATACCAACTTGTTCAATTGAGTGTGCATCTGAACCTATTGTTATGGGGATGTTTCTATCATAAGCCATTTGCAAAATCTCTTTTGAAGGGTAAGCTTCACCAATTGGTTTTCTATATCCTGCACTGTTTAACTCTATTGCCATATTGCTTTTTGCTATAGTATCTAATGTCTCTTCTACAAATTGATATATATCTTTTGTTGGCAAAAATTTAAATACTTTAATCAAATCTATATGACCTACAATATCAAACATATTACTCTTTACCATCTTTGTAATAGTTTTGAAGTATCTATTCCATAATTCATCTATATCTATCTCTTTGTATTTTCCTATAAATTCAGGATTATCAAAACCCCAACCATCAAGAAAGTGAACAGAACCTATCAAGTAATCTACATTGGCATTGATTACTCTGTCATCTATATATCCATCTATCCAGTCAACTTCATAACCTGATACTATCTCTATCTTGTCTTTGTACTCATCTGCTAACTCTTTGATACTCTCTTCATAACTTTGCATATCATCAAAACTCATTCTGTATTTTGTATCATAATTCATAGGTGCATGATCACTAAAGCCAAATATATCAATATTTTTCTCAATAGCTCTATTTATATACTCTCTCATTGAGCCTGTTGCATGATTGCATAGTGTAGTATGGTTGTGCAAATCTACTATCACAATAAACTCCTATATAAAAGTTGGTATGATTCTATCCAAATTTTGAGTACAAACTACAACAAAGGATAGTTGTGCAGTATAACAATAGTGTAAAGTCTGTTGCTCTTGGCAGTTTTGATGGCATTCACTCTGCCCACAAAGAGTTGATTAGTCTTGTAGATGAAGTTGTTGTCATAGAAAGAGGAGTTGGAAGTATCTCTAAAGGATTCAAAAGATACTGGTTTACAAATAAACCTCTTTCATTTTTGTTTCTTGATAAAATCAAACATTTGAATGCAAAAGAGTTTATAGAGTTACTCAAATCAAACTATCCAAATCTACAAAAGATAGTTGTGGGTTATGATTTTCGATTTGCTAAAGATAAATTGGCCTCTTGGGCTACTTTACAAAGAGTTTTTGATGGTGAGGTTGTAGTTATAGATGAAGTTACCATTGATGCTCTATCTGTACATACAAGAACTATTAAAAGTTTGCTTCAAAGTGGTAAATTAGATACTGCAAATAGGCTTCTTGGTAGAAATTATTCTATAGATGGATATCATATCAAGGGTCAAGGGATTGGCTCTAAAGAGTTGTTGCCTACCATTAATATAGAGTGTTATGGATATGTATTGCCATATGAGGGTGTATATATTACAAAAACAGCAGTAAATAATAGATGGTATAATAGTGTCAGTTTTATAGGTTATAGAGTAACTACAGACAACTCTTTTGCTATTGAGACACATCTGTTGGATATAGATGAGATAGAGCCAAGAGGTAGAATTTTTATAGAGTTTTGTAAATATTTGCGTCAAAATAGGCGTTTTGGATCTTTGCCTGATTTAAAAAAGCAGATAGAGAGTGATTGTCAAAAGGCTTATGAGTATCATTATAATATGGACAAATGTAACAGTATAAACCTAAAAAAAATAAAGAGTTGTAGTGTTACTAAAAGTGTGTAAAATCGGGCTTTTAAGGCTATTTTTGTACTTTTGTTGATTTATATCAGCTAAAAATATAATACCATTTGCTATTATTGAGTGCAACAAAATTCAAGGAGGATTAATGAAAAAGATTGCATTAACTATGATTTTTGCTGGTGCTACATTGATGGCAGCAGATGGAGCAGCACTATATGCTAAGTGTGCTGGATGCCATGGAGCAGATGGTAAAACAAAAGCTTTAGGTAAGTCAGCTCCAATAGCTGGTCTTGATGTAGCTACACTAGAAAAAGATATGCAAGGTTACAAAGCTGGTACTTTGAATAAGCATGGTATGGGTGGAGTAATGAAAGGTCAAGTTGCTGCACTTAGCGATGAGGATATCAAAGCTCTTGCAGAGCATATCAGCAAACTAGGCAAGTAATTTTTGCTATTTTTAAGCGTCGCTTCTTGGCGGCGTAGATTAAAATTGTAATCTCTTATGAATTACTCCAAAAATATCAAGATAGAAGAGTATATTGTATATCATGAAATTGATGATGAAGTCATAATTTTAGATAGTAGAAATGGTAAATATTTTGCCTTAGATGGTGTTGGCAAATATATTTTTTTGGCTCTTTCAAAAGAGAAGTCTATAGATAGTCTAATAGAAGAATTAATTAATATTTATGATGTCTCTAAACAAGAGTTACGCTCAGATATAGAAAACTTTTTACTAATATTGAAAAAAGAGGCTATTATATCATACTCCTAACCATTCTTATATATTACTTCAGACTTTTTTAGTTCAAAAAAGGTGTAATATTAATTTAAATATCAAGTCTAGCCACTATATTAATAATTTTGATTTTATATATAACTTGGTATTATAAGTCAAATTTATGTTTGTTACCTTATGAAACATAATATCGATTATTGATTTTGATTATAAGAATATATCTATATTGATATAATAACAGATATTAAAGTATGTTAATATTTTCATCAAATTATAAAAAAGGAGTAGAGATTGAAAAAGAGTACTGTTTTTGCATTAACTTTGTCTATATTTGCATCATTTAATCTAAATGCTAGTGAGGGTCATCAGGGTAGTGTACATTGGGGTTATCTTGGCAAGATTGCACCATACCATTGGGGCAAATTGAGTCCTAAGTTTGCTACTTGTTCAAAAGGAAATATGCAATCACCTGTAAATATTATTGCAAACAAAGATACAGATTTGAAACCTCTAAATTTACAATATAGTGTAGGTTCAAAAAATGTTATTAATAATGGTCATACTATACAGGTTAATATAAAAGATGGAAATATACTAAAGATTGATGGCAAAGAGTATAAGTTGAAGCAGTTTCACTTTCATGTACCAAGTGAAAACAATATAAATGGAGATGTATATCCACTTGAAGCTCACTTTGTACATATATCAGATGATGGCAAAATAGCAGTTGTTGGAGTAATGTTTGAAACTGGTAATGAAAACAATATTTTATCAAGAGTATTTACAAAGGCTTCTACTTTGAAAGAGGGTGAAAATGCACCTTGTAATCTAAGTGTAGATGATATTAAAGGATTATTGCCAAAAGATAGTGGATATTATAAATTTATGGGTTCATTGACTACTCCTCCATGTACAGAGGGTGTACAGTGGTTGGTTTATAAAAAACCTTTGAGTGTATCAAAAGATCAAATTAACAAATTTTTCAATATATTTGGATTTCCAAACAATAGACCTGTTCAACCTCTAAATGGCAGAGTTGTTGAAGAGTAGAGTTGGTTGAGTATCGCCTTTGGAGTGTGAGATTAAATACTCACCTCCAATGGATTTAATCAAGAGAGTATTATTCTCTCTCTTACATCTTCATAGGCTCTTGAATCCATTTTAAGTTCTATCTTTTTGATGGGGATATCTTCTACTACAACTATTGTGCCCAAGTCCCATGGGTTTGGTTTTAGTACTCTTCTTAGCGATATTTCACTCTCAAATGTAGGAGGATTAAAGATTAATTCATAAATCGTTTTATAGTTTGTCCCTGTATACATATTATAATCGTTCAATCTCAAAAATGCTACTTCACTTCTGTTTAAAAGATGTAGTAAGTGAACACTGCTTTCAACTTTTCCTCTGGTATAATTACCCTTTAGTGTAGAGTATGGCAGTATATGAGATGGGATTGTGCCATTTTTGTCTCTAAGCAGAGCATAAAGAAGTCTCCAGTTTAGAAATCTCTCTTTTATAATTCTGTATGATATACCTCTATCTTCAAGTTTTACTCTTCTTTCGTAGAGATTTATTCTCTCTTCTATTGATTCATACTGAATCTGTTTTGAAATGGGTACAAAGAGTTCATCTTCAAGTCTGTTTTGTTCTTGTCTTTGTTTTTTCAATCCAAATATACATCCGCAATAATCCTGTCTATAAAGTTTTGCCTCTTTTGCCATAATATTTTGTAACTGTGTACCAGATTTTTTGCGATAGTCGGGTACTACAAACTCAATACCATATCTTTTTGCCAATACTTCACCACTTTGTTTTAATTGCTGAAGTGACTTTTTGGGTGAAGTAAGCAGTGTGGATGTAAAGCTTTTGTGTCCTAGATCAGCACACATTTTTGCACTTACTTCAAATCTGTGATCAAAGCATATACTGCATCTTTTGCCTTTCTCAGGTTCATTTTCAAAACCTCTTACACGATTTAGCCAGGTATCATAATCATACTCACCCTCTATCAACTCTATACCCAATTTTTTACAACTTCTTTTAACCTCTAAAAGCCTTAGGTAATACTCTGAATATGGGTGAATATTTGGATCATAAAAAAAGCCTACTAACTCTTCATTTGGAAAATCTTGAATCAATTTTTGTAAAAAATAGTGACTGTCTATTGCACAACATATATGAACTAACATATCTTATCCTATCTTTAGACCTGCAAAGAAACCTGCAACTGTTGAGCCTGTTGTGGCTGTATGCATGGTAGATAATTTGTGTTGCAAAAAGTGTCCAAACTCTTTTAGTTGAACCATACCACCCTCTACTGTATGCTCCAATGCCTGTTCATTGATGACAACTATCTTTTGATTATCCAAAACAAATAGCAGTATCAATCCCACACCCAGTAAAAAGAGTAGCAGTTTTATACTCTTTTTGAGTACAAAGCCTACTGCCAATCCCATTATAAATCCTCCACTCATATTCCAATATGGAAGATCTGGCATCTTATCTATCCAATTCTCACTCATATATTAAATCCAAATTTTTTAAGAGTTATTTTTGATTTCACTCTCTATCTTATCCAAAGCCTCCTTGAAAATCTGTAGTAGTTTTATAGATGCTTCCGTCTCATCAAGTTCTGGTATATCCCAATCTGTAATTTTTAGATTTGCTTTAAATAGTAATCTCAACTCTTTTTCTATTTCACCTTTTCTATTTTCTAACTCTTTATCCAATGGATTCATCAAAAACTCCTTCTCTTTTTTGAAGTACCATTATATCACTCAATTACAAATATAATACTACTTTATTAAACAATCTATCAATCTGTTTTCTACCTCACTGATACCTCTGTTTAAAGCAGTAATAAATCCTTTTGCATTTGTAGTAGGGCAGGGGATTACCCTTTTGATATGGCACCTCTTGATTACTTTATTATCATTTGCTCCAAGCAATCTAAATGTTATATCGATCTTTGCATAAGATTCATTCTCATTTACTACCTGATGAATCAACTCATTTACAGTAGGCTCTAGTATATAAGAGACAGGTATAGTAGATTGATAATCAACAACATCGGCAAATATTTTACTGTTTGACAATCCTTTGATAATCTCTTTTAGTAATATTCTTCCTAAGGTAGTACTCCATTTGCTATAAAGATAGTAATTCTCTTTGAGTTTTGCATCAGTGTAGTATATTCTGTCACTCATTACTATACTTATACCTTTGGGATAGGCTACCTGAACCATTCTATTTTTATATGGTGAATAACTTTTTGGTGGTAGAGGTGTTGTATTTAGTATATAGCTTTGTATAGGTTTGCCAGAACCACAACCGGTTACAATAAAGAGTATAACAGTAATTATAAAGTAGATCTTTTTCATTCTCCTGGACCTTTTGGTGGTGTAGAACCAAATAGTATGGATTTTGGATTTGAGCTTAGATTTTTTATATCTTCTGCTAACTCTTGGTATCTGTAACTCAACTCTTTTATATCAATTTGTAGAGGTTTTATCATAGCTTTTATATTGTAATCTCCTCTTTTATAACTCTTTTTTATATCTTCTGCCAAATCAGCTATATTTTTACCAGCTCTTTGCATATTTGTTATCAGTTTGGGTAAAGCCTGTTTTGTTGTATTGCCTATAGCATAAAACTCATTACTTGCTTTTGCAATTGCTTTTGATGTATCTATAAATGAATCAGAAAGAGTCTGTATTGAATCCATTACCATTTTAAATGAACTGTTTGTCTCATCTATGAGATTATCTATTTTGTTAGCTATCATATTTGCCTTTATAGAGAAATTACTACCCTCTTTGAGTATATTTGACAAATTATCTATATTCTCTTTGCTCAGTATCATCTCAATACTCTTTGTAATATTACCCAAACCATCTATCATATTTGGCAATTGGGTATATAATTTATCCATCAAAGAGCGTTTTGTTGGAATTACATATGGTTTTTTATCACTAGTTACTACTCTTTTTCCTTTACTTTTTCCTCCAAGAATCTCTATATAACTAAGACCTGTAATTCCCTGTGAACGAAGTTCGGCATACATATCTTTGGTTATTGGAGTATCTGTTTTGAGCAGAATTTCAACTCTGGTTGTATCACTACTGTTTGGTTCAAATGTAATATCTTGTACTTTTCCTACATCTACACCATTTAATTTTACTAAAGAGTCTATATTTAACCCATCA
>JAMOSA010000234.1 GCA_027063325.1 Campylobacteraceae bacterium | reverse complement strand
ACTCTCAAGCTCTGGTGCATCAACACTATCCTCTTGAGTATCTACTGCTGGAGTATCTATATCGCAAGCCTCTTCATCAGATGCTGGAGCATCAACACCACTCTCCTCACTATCTATTGCTGGAGTGTCACTCTCTTGTCTCTCAACCTCTGGTACTTGTGCCTCCTCACTATCTACTGCTGGAGTATCTATACTACTATGTACATCTATATTAGCAGATGTTTCTATATTACTTGAGATAGTATGCTCATTTATCTCTATCTTATTATGACTAGAAAGAGATTCTTTAAATGTCAAAATATCACCATTCTCGATTTTATTTAGAAGAGATTCTATATTATGACTCTCTTTATATTGTTCTAATACTCCTTTTGCTACCTCAGTATCATTTATACCCCTATTAGCAAACTCCAAACCTAAGTTACACTTATCTTCAACTACTTTTGCATCTTCTGGATGCTCTTTAGCAGCATTTACTATACTCTGAATAAAATTATCTTTTGTTATATCTCCTTTCTCCAATTCACTCTTCCAATACTCCAAACCTTCACTATCAGGAGTTCTATCCAAAAGATTTTTATATACTGTAGAAATAAACTCTTCAGTATCAACATTATCATATAATTCTTTCGTCTCTGATTGATCAAAAAAACTTTTTGCTATCTCTTCAGTAGATAAGCCACAATTTACCCAATACTTTAAACCTTCACTATCTGGTAATCTACCAAGAATTGTTATATATAAAGCTGTTATATCTTCTACTCTGTTAAAATCAGCGTAATCTACTCCATTTTCATTGACTAATGCCATATAAACCTCCCAAAAAAATAAATCTCCACTACCTTATATTATAAGGTAGCATAATATGCTACATAATTTATATTCTATAAGTCAAATATTAAACTGATGAAAAAATGGGCAATAACGGAGTATATAGAGTGATTTTGATAATTACTTACAAGATAATGCCTAAAAAATATATAATGATTTGATTATGATTTATTCATCACAGATTATTTCTAGATGGATATTTTGGGCAGGAGATGCCCAAAGGTAAGTACTATTTGTATCTAAATGTGATTCTGCCTTTATCCAGACTGTATGGAGTCAATTCAACTTTTACCTTGTCTCCGGGTAGAATTTTGATATAGTGCATTCTCATTTTTCCAGCTATATGACACAATACTACATGTCCGTTTTCCAACTCTACTCTAAAAGTGGCATTTGGAAGTGCCTCTACAACTTTACCATCAATTTCAATCACATCATCTTTTGCCAAGTAAACTCCTTTTTAAACTATTTTAACTAAGGCAGTGTCAAAATAACTGCTTTACCATCTACTACTGCCACTTGATGCTCATAGTGGCTACCTCTTAATCCATCACTACTCACAACTGACCACTCATCTTCAAGCAGTAGTGGAGTTCCATCTTTATGACACACCATAGGCTCAAGACAAAAAACCATACCATTTTTTATCTTTGGTCCCTGGTTTGGTTTACCTTCTAAATAGTTTGGAATATTTGGTTCATCATGCGGCTTTGCACCAATACCGTGTCCACAATAGTCTCTAAGAGGCACATAACCGGCATTTACAATTGAGTCTTCCAAAATTTTACTCAACTCTTTAAATCTCATACCAACTCTAATAGAGTCAATTGCATTAAAAAGAGCATCTTTAGAGCATTTAATAAGTTTTTCATCATCCTCAGAGATATTTCCAACTGGTATAGTTATAGCAGCATCACCATAATAGCCATTTAACTTGCTACCAATATCAATACCCAATATATCCCCATCTTGGAGTATATAATCTGTTGGAACTCCATGAATAATAACTTCATTTACAGATGTACAAACAGCAGCAGGAAAGCCATAAAGACCTTTAAATGATGGTTCAGCTCCCAAAGAGCGTAGAAACTCTTCACCAAGCGTATCTACCTCTTTTAGGCTCATACCTGGCTTTACTTTGGAGCGAAGATACTCCAAAGTTTGTCCAACTACAGCTCCAGCTCTTCTTAGAGTATCAATCTCACTCTTTTTTCGCAGTGCTATAGCCATTATAGACCTACATTTCCTAATGTCTCATACTGATTCATCATTCTTTGAGCCTCTATCTTTCTCATAGTATCAAGTGCTACCTGAACTACAATCAATACTGCAGTACCACCAAAATAGAATGATGCACCCATAGTATTTATAAGAATAAATGGCAATGTAGATATGATAGCTAGATATAATGAACCCCATACTGTCAATCTACTAGCAACCTCATTCAAAAAGTGTGCAGTCTGCTCTCCTGGTCTAACTCCAGGTATAAAACCACCCTGTCTTTTGAGATTATCTGCAATATCTTTGGCATTGAATGCAATAGAAGCATAGAAGAATGCAAAGAATATTACAAGTAAAAACATTACTGTATTATATACAAGTCCACCAGGATGAAGTATATCTGCAATTGCTGTTACATACTCATTTGTACTAGCTTGAAGCAGTGTAAGAGGAAACATCAAAACAGCACTTGCAAAAATTGGAGGAATTACACCAGATAGGTTTACTCTAATTGGTATATAGTTCATCACTCTCTTATGCTGATTTTGCATAATTGTTTTTCTGGAGTAACTAATTGGTATTCTTCTTTCACCAAGCTCTACATATATAATAACTACTATAGTAATAAGCATTATGGCAAGTATTGCAAGTACCACCAAGAAATTCATAGTACCAGAGTTTACAGCAGCTACAGTTTGACCAATTGCTGTTGGTATTCCAGATACAATTCCAGCAAAAATTATAAGAGATATACCATTACCAATACCCTTTTGGGTAATTTGCTCACCAAACCACATCAAAAGCATTGTACCAGTAAGCATAGAAAATACTGCCAAAGTAATAAATTCAGCAGAATCAATCATAACTGCACTTTGACCGTTTGCACCCTTCATAGCCTCTAATCCTATAGATACACCAATAGCTTGAACAATAGTAATACCTATAGTACCATAACGAATGATCTGCATATATTTTTGCATACCATCACGCTCTTTTTTCATCTGTCCAAGTGTAGGGAAAGTTGCAGCTAGAAGTTCCATAACGATTGCTGCTGTAATATAAGGCATAATTCCTAAAGAAATGATACTCATTCTTGAGATTGCATTTCCACTAAACATATTTGCCAGCCCAAGGGCATTGTTGGCATTTTGATCAAAAAAACTTTTGATTACATCCAAATCAACCCCGGGTACTGGTATATATGCTAAAACTCTATAGGCAAATAGAAATCCCAAAGTTATCAGGATCTTTTGAGTCAAAGCATTTCCCATGACTACTTCCTACTGGTCGTAACGGCATCATCCTTGATTTTGGCAACCAAATCTTTAGCACCACTTCCAATAAGTTTAACACGAGTTACACTCTTGCTCATCTTATGTACGCCTCTAATGCTCTCAAGAGTGATCTCTTCAAGTTCTGCTACAGCTTTTACCTTATCTACATTGATAACATAAGGCTTAACAACACGAGATGTAAATCCGATCTTTGGCAATCTCTTTGCAAGTGGCATCTGACCACCCTCAAAGCCTCTTTTTCTGCTGTATCCAGATCTTGACTTTTGACCCTTCTGACCGCGTCCTGCTGTCTTTCCTGTACCAGATCCCTGTCCTCTACCCACACGCTTAGACTTATGAGTAGAGCCAGGAGCCGGTTGTAGATTATGCAAACCCATAAATGCTCCTTAGCCTTTGATTCTAGTTAGAGCTTCAATAGTACATCTAACTAAGTTGTTTGGATTGTTTGAGCCAATTGACTTTGCAATAACATCCTTGATACCAGCAAGTTCTATTACAGGTCTTGCAGCACCACCGGCAATTGCTCCGGTACCTTCACTTGCTGGTCTTAGGATAATTCTACTTGCATTATATTTATGCTCAACATCATGTGCAATAGTAGTACCCTTGATATTGACTTTTACAAGGTTTTTAAATGCATCATCAATAGCTTTTTTGATAGCATCAGGTACCTCTTTTGCTTTACCGTATCCGTAACCAACCGTACCTTTTCTATCACCAATAACAACCAATGCTGTAAAACGGAATCTTCTACCACCCTTTACAACCTTGGTAACACGACCGATATTAACGATTACCTCTTCGAAATCTTCTCTGTTTATATTTTCCATCTCATCGATTCCTTAAAACTTAATCCCGGCATTTCTTAGAGCATCAGCAAATGATGCTACAACACCGTGATAAAGGTAGCCGTTTCTATCAAATACAATAGACTCGATACCAGCCTCTTTCAACTTTTCAGCCAATACTTCGGCTACCTTTTGTGCATCCTCTTTTGTAGCTTTCAAGCCCAGTTTACAACCATCTGCATATACTAAAGTATGCCCTTTTGTATCATCAATAGCTTGAGCATAAAAGTGTTTATTTGAGCGAAATACAGTTACTCTAGGCAGCTCTTGAGTACCAGAGATACGACCACGAACACGACGCTTTCTTTGAGCGTAAACTCTGTTCTTTTTCTTTTGAATACTTTTTAACATACCTGTACTCCTTATTTACCGGCCGATTTTCCGGCTTTGCGGATGATAACTTCGTCAGTATATTTAACACCCTTACCTTTGTATGGTTCAGGTGGTCTAAATCCACGAATCTCAGCTGCAACCTGACCAACTGCTTGTTTGTCAGTACCGCTTACAGTAATAATATTCTTCTCTACCTTAATATCAATACCTTCTGGTATCTCATAATTGATAGGGTGAGAGAATCCCAACTGAAGCTCAAGAGTCTTGCCATTTACATTTGCTCTGTAACCAACACCATTGATCTCCAAAGATTTGCTAAATCCCTTATCAAGACCAATCACAATATTGTTAAACAAAGCTCTGTATGTACCCCAAAAAGCAGAAGATTGTTTTGAATCATCTTTTCTGTGGAATACAACCTCTTTGTCATTGAGTTCGATATTTACTCTGCCATAAGTCTCTAATCTCTTTTCAATTTTACCTTTTTTTGCCACTAAAGCTGTACCATCTACAGATACCTCTATACCAGAGGGAATCTCAACAGGTCTCTTTCCAATTCTTGACATATTAAACCCTCCCTTACCAGATACTGCAGATTACTTCGCCACCGGCACCAAGCTTATAAGCTTCGTCGTTAGGAAGTACACCTTTGCTTGTAGATACAATCAATGTACCATAACCATTTTTGAATCTTTTGATCTCATCTTTGCTCTTGTAGATTCTTCTACCAGGCTTTGAGATTCTTTTAATCTCATTGATTACACTTCTACCATTATCATCATACTTTAGTACAACTTTGATAGTTTTCTTGTTACCGTTCTCTTCGACTGAGAAACTCTCCAAATAATCCTTCTCTACAAGAATAGAAACTATAGCTTCGATCATATTCGAGTGGAGAAGTTCCGTAGTCTCGAGTCGTCTCATAGCAGCATTTCTTATTCGAGTAAGAGAGTCTGCAATAATGTCTGTCATCATCTTTTACTCCTTAAATTACCAGCTTGCTTTACGCATGCCTGGGATTTGCCCCTCAGAGGCCATCTTTCTTAGACAAATTCTGCATATACCAAAATCTCTATATACAGAGTGAGGTCTTCCACAAATACTGCAACGAGTATAAGCTTGAACAGCAAACTTTGGCTTACGCTTCTGCTTGGCTATCATTGATTTCTTTGCCATTTACTTTCTCCCTTTTGAAAAAGGCATTCCTAGCTTCTCAAGTAGGACAAAAGCCTCTTTATCATCATCTGTACTTGTTACAATAGTGATATTCATACCATGAGTCTTCATAATGTTGTCATATACAACTTCTGGAAACATCAACTGCTCATCTAAACCAAAGTTATAGTTTCCACGTCCGTCAAAACCATTTCTTGGAACACCTCTAAAGTCTTTAACTCTTGGAAGTGCAATAGATATAAGCTTATCTAAGAAGTTATACATATTCTCACCTCTTAGAGTTACTTTGATACCACTTGGTGATCCCTCTCTAGCTTTGAATCCTGCAACAGATTTTTTAGCCAATGTAATAACAGCTTTTTGACCGGCAATCAAAGAGATGGTATCAGCCATATTTTTAATAAGCTTACTGTCTCTTCCCTCTTCACCGGCACCTACGCTGATAACAATCTTTTCCAGCTTTGGTGTCTGCATTACATTTTCAATAGCTAACTCTTCGCGTAGGGCGGGAATAATACTTTGGTATTTCTCTTTCAATCTACTCATCAATTACCCCTCTACTTTCTTTACATTAGAGATATGAATAGGCATCTCTTTGTTTACAAATCCGCCCTCTTTATTCTCTTCTGTAGGCTTGATAGCCTTTTTGGCTATCTTGCAACCTGAGACAATAACAGCATCTTTTTTAGGAAGTACTTTTAGTACCTCTCCAGTCTTACCCTTATCATCACCAGCGATAATCATCACCTTATCGCCTCTTTTAATCTTGAATTTCTTTGCCATTACCATACCTCCGGTGCCAGTGATACTATCTTCATAAAACCGGCATATCGAGTCTCACGGCTAACAGGTCCAAATATACGAGTACCTATTGGCTCTTTTTTATCATCTATAATTACTGCTGCATTATCATCAAATCTAATCAAAGAACCATTCTCTCTTTGGATCTCTTTTTTTGTTCTAACAACAACAGCTTTTACAACTTTACCTTTTTTAACTTTTCCGTTTGGAATAGCCTTTTTTACTGAAGCTACAATAACATCTCCAACAGATGCATATCTTCTCTTGGAACCTCCAAGAACCTTGATACACATTATCTCTTTTGCACCACTGTTATCAGCTACATTAAGACGGGTGAAACTCTGAATCATTACACCTCTCCTTTCTTCACAATCTCAAGAAGGCGGAATGACTTGTTTTTAGAGAGTGGTCTGCACTCAATAGCGTTGATTGTATCACCAACATTTGTCTCATTTCGCTCATCATGTACAAGATACTTTTTAAATCTCTTTACAGTCTTGTGATAACGGGGATGAAGCACTTTACGCTCCACCAATACCGTTGCGGTCTTCTCACCGGCTTTTCTGATTACCGTTCCAGATATAATTCTCTTTGGCATGCCTCTACCCCCTACTTATCTCTTGCAGCATTGAGTGCTGTCATTATTCTTGCGACATCTTTTTTTGCTGCACGCAACTCACTAGTATTTGTAAGCTGCATAGTCTTTAGCTTTGCTCTAAGTGTAAATACTTCAAGCTTCTTCTCTTTGAGCAAATTTTGTAACTCTTCTATGCTCTTATCTTGCAAATCAGTATATTTCATTGCTATCTTCCCTTGAAATGATCTTCGTTTTAAACGGTAGCTTATGGCAAGCAAGCGTCAAAGCCTCTCTTGCAAGCTCTTCGTTCACTCCCGCCATTTCAAAGATGATGCGACCAGGTTTGATATTCATAACCCACTTCTCAACACCACCTTTACCTTTACCCATTCTTGTCTCCAATGGCTTCTTTGTCAGAGGCTTGTCAGGGAATACTCTAATCCAAGTTTTACCAGTTCTGCTAACTCTTCTTGTCATAGCAATACGAGCAGACTCAATCTGTCTTGAATCAATTCTTCCAGCTTCTACAGCTTTGATAGCAAATTCGCCAAACTCAATTCTGTTACCACGGAATGATTTACCGCGATTTCGCCCTTTTTGTTGCTTTCTCCATTTGGTTCTTTTAGGCATCAACATAATTATTCACCTCTTCTTCTGGGTTTTCTGCCTCTTTGCTCTTTTGGCTCAGGCTGGATACCC
>JAMOSA010000233.1 GCA_027063325.1 Campylobacteraceae bacterium | reverse complement strand
AGAGTGGCTACAAAGAGAGTGACAAGACTCCAACCCATATAAAAGCACTGCTAAAGAGTATCAAACCAATCCCACCGGCAATGGATGATGAGATAAAATTTGATACAAACAGTACAATTGAGAGCAATACTACACACTTAGATGTTTATTGATATATTTGTATGTGGTTTTGCTACTCTTTGAATATTTAAAAGGTGTTGTACAGATACATTGTCAGTAGTTATATTTTTACCATATGAGCCACATCCAAGAGTCAAAGATGGAGTTAAATTGTTATATATACCTCCTACTGCTCCTTGAGATGATGGTGTATTTACCACTACTCTACTTACTTGCATACTTGTAGAGTATTTTATAATATTTGCTTCACTATTTGAAAAGATACTTGCAGTATGCCCCTTTCCTCCAAACTCTATAACTTCTTGTGCCATAGATATACCATCATCAAAATCATCTACTGTATATAATGAAAGTACAGGAGCCAAAATCTCTGCTGATATTGGGTACTCTTTGCCTATACCTTTTAGTGGTGCTACTATAATAGAGGGTTCATAATCTATTTTGATTCCGGACTTCAAGAGTATATAGTATGCACTTTTGCCTACAATATCTGCTGACATCATCTCTTTGTCTTTGTTATATACTACCTTTTCTACTCTTTTTATCTCATCTTCATTTAGTATATAAGCATTATGTTTTTTGAGTATTTGTATCAAATCATATATGTAAGCTCTTGGGATTATGATAGATTGTTCACTTGCACAAATTGTACCATTGTCAAATGTCTTTGATTTGATTATAGCTTTTATTGCATACTCCAGTTTTATATTTTGGGCATCTATTAGGACTGGTACATTCCCAGGTCCCACACCCAAAGCAGGAGTACCAGAACTATAAGCCTCTTTGACTAGACTCTGTCCTCCTGTTGCAAGAATCAAAGCGAGTCTATTGTCTCTCATAATCAATTTTGTTTTAGCCCTATTTGGTGATGATACCCACTGAATTGAGTACTTTGGCAAACCAGCCTCCAGTGCTGCTTCATATAGTATTTTGGCAGTAAAGCTACAGGTATTTTTCGCTTTTATGGGTAAACTGAATATAATAGGATTTCTTGTTTTTATTGCTATTAGAGTTTTGAATATAAGGGTAGAGGTGGGATTGGTTGCTGGTATTATTGCAAGTATTGAACCTATTGGGTGTGCAATTTCAGTTATATTGTTGCTACTTGAGATAACTCCTACACTCTTAAAATCTTTGATAGAATCATATACATATTTTGAAGCTAAAATATTTTTGGTAATTTTATCCTCTACTTTTCCTATACCAGTCTCTGCCACTGCCATTTGAGCAAACTTTTTATTGTACTCAACAGCCTTTTGCATAATTACTTTTACAATTTTATCAATATCTTTTTGAGAGAAGTTTTGCAACTTGTTAAATGCTTTTTGGCTGTTTGTTAGATATTTATCTATTTCATACTCCATATAATTCCTCAACCAATATAAACTGAAAAGAGAATTATAGTAGAGTTATATTTAAAATAAGTTACTATTTAGAGTTCAATTTACTCATAAAAAGTTCAACTCCTCCCATAAGCCATATAGTAGCCTCTTGAGCTTTAATAGAGGCTTTGATTGTATTGTATAGTGCTTTTGCCTCTGCTAGATTGGCAATTGCTCTGCTTAGTTCATCAGAACTTATTAATCTATTATTGAATCTTGATACAGACTGTTTATAATAACTTCGTTGTGATTGTAATCTCTTTTTTGCACTTATTAATTTGGCTTTGAGAGTAGATAGCTCTATATAGCTATCTACTATTTCACTATCAACTTTTTGGGTGTAGCTTATCAATTTTGAAGCAGTAGCCAATTTGGCATACTTTGCTGATTCAATCAAATGTTTATCTTTGCCTCCTGCAAATATATTCCACTCTACTCCTACCCCGACACTGTTGCGATTGGCATTTGTATATCCATCTCCATTCAACTTTAGAGTATCCCCAAATCTCTCTATCTTTGCCTCTATTGCTACTTTTGGATATAGATTGCTTTTGGCTAGTTTTATTTCACTATCTCTTATTTGTAACTCTTTTTTGAGTACTTTTATATCTGCTCTGTATCTATGAGATAACTTTATCAACTTTTTTGTTTTGGGGGGATGAGGCAGAGGGATAACTCCAGATATTGAAGATACTGTAATACCGCTGATATATGAGATTTGATTTAATCTTTGTGCTATGGCTCCTTGGCTTTGGGTTATTTGAGCTTTCATATCATACATCTTGGCTTCTATATTATATAGTTGTGCAGGAGATAGTAAACCATTGTTATAAAACTCTTGAGCCTTTTTATATGCATCTTGCAGTGCTTTTAATGCACTCTTTTGTGCTGAGAGTTGGCTTTGTAAAGCTTGAACAGATAGATAGAGGCGTATCAGATTTAATAAAAGTGAACGATGAATATCTTTGTATTTCAGTGAAGCAATAATAGCATTTAGATGGGCTTTGGATATTTGAGACTCTATTGCAAACCCTGTAAATATGGGATAACTCAGCTTGACACTGCCCAAAAATGAGCGTGTTGTAGCCATAGGAGCTGTACTGCTTCCATATGGTGTATATACAGTTAATGATGGTTGTTCATCCAGCCATCTGCCGTTTAGTACAATATCCAGTTTTGGGGAGTTTAAAGCTTCATTTGAAAGAGCCAAACTCTCTGCAGCTTTAATACCAAATGAAGCAGATTTAAGTGTTTGTGTACTTTTGATATGTGTTGCCAAAGTTTTAAAGCCGGTACTGTATGATATTATTGGTACTATTATTAGTATTGAGAGTCTTTTCACTATCCTCTCCTTTTTGATAATTTTTTCATAGGTACAAATAGCAGTATTACAAATATAGAGCCAAAGAGTCCCCACAAACCAGCATGTAAAAATGTATTGTAAAAGCCGTAATTGTATGCCATAAATGTCTCATAGTTGCCAAAAACTACCTTTATTGTATCACTGTTTGCACCACTTAAGAGAGTTAATTTATCTAAAAAGTGTTGAATATACTCTATATTTTGCAACTCTTCCATACGCAAAAAGTGCATATTTTTAAAATACTCCATATTGTTTGTTGCAAGTGCTGTACCAAAACTGCCACCTACAAATCTAAAGTAATCCATAAGTACAATAGCCAATTCACTCTTGTGTGAAGGGGCGCTTTGGAGTACAAGTACTGTAACTGGAGCAAAAAAGAGTCCCATACCTATACCAAAAGGTATTGTAAGAAGCATAGCTTGATGTAGGGGTGTATAATACTCTAATTGTGGTAAAAACAGCAAAGATGCAAATACATATACAAAAGCAGCAAGAGCTACTGTCTCTTTGGCTCCAATTTTATCAGATAGTATTCCAGCAATTGGAGAAAAGAGACCGATAAATACTGCAAAAGCAAATACAGCAATACCGGCATCTAGTGTTGGTAGCATTTTGATATGCTCATAATATACAGGCAGTAGATAGAAGTATTGATACATAGAAAAACCAAGTACAAAAAAATAGATCATCATACCATTGCTAAAAGAGCTGTTTTTAAATAGATCAAAATCTATAAGTCTATTTGTTGAGTACATTTCACTAATAATATACAACAAGAAACTAACTATACTAATAAGTAGTAATACCCCTATAGTTATACTATGAAACCAACCAAACTCTTGACCTTTGCTAAGCATAATTAGTAGTGATACGGTAGCAGTTGCAAGTAGAAAGAAGCTAATGATATTAAATGGCAACTTCTCTATTTTACTGCTTCTTGGCAGATACATAATACCTGCAATCGTAAGAAGAATACCTACTGGAACATTGATAAAAAATACCATTCTCCAATTGTAATACTCTGTCAAATATCCACCTATTGTAGGACCCAAAGCCGGAGCAAAACTAACTCCAAGCCCATATATACCCATAGCAAGTCCCTGCTTGGAGGGTGGAAAGTAGCTAAATATCATTATATGGCTTGTTACCATTATCAAAGCTTCTCCACTGCCTTGTATAACTCTAAATATAATTATCTCTTCTAATGAATTTGATAATCCGCACATCAGTGAAGCTATAGTAAATAGAGTAATACCAAATATAAATATACTCTTATCACCAAATCTTTTGATAAGATTCTCTGTAGCAAGTAGAGCAATAGCTGCTGATACCATATAGCTTGTTATTATCCATTGTACTCCATACATATCAGTAGCCAAAGGACCTGTCAGTTTTGGTACTATTACATCTACTACGGTAGTATCAAGGATTGCCATAAATGCACCTGTCATTACAATAATAGAAAATATTGCTCTTTGTGAAGAGGTAATATCCCAAGGTGCTTTTTGCATCTATTTACTCCGCTTGATTTTAACAGTTGCACCCATACCAGATCTCAACCCTTTGGTTGCATTTAATTTTACTCTTACTATAAATCTTTGATCTAGTTTGGTAAACTCTCCACTTGCTATATCTCTAGGAACCAGGCTAAATGTACTAGCTGATACCGGAGCTATTGATTCAACTTCTCCCTTGAAAGTTTTATCCTTTATGGCATCTACACTTATATCTACACTATTACCAACTTTTACACCGTAAAGCTTTTTTTCAGAGAGTAGTACTTCAACATACAAATCTTTTGTATCTGCTATGGCATATATTGGTGAACCAGCATTTACAACTCTTGGAGCTACTGTATATCTTTTGGCAATTACTCCATCAAATGGGGCATATAAGTAGCAGTATGAGAGTCTATTTTGTAATAGTTTCAAACTCTGCTTTTGAGCATCTTTTTGATCTTTTAGTGCTTTGATTTCTGCTTTTAACTCTTTGAGTGTAGATATGGCAATAGTAGCACTTTTATAAGCAAATTTGGCTTCATCTACTACTGCATTTGATGCTTGAAGCTTCTTTTTTAGTGAATTAATCTGCTCTTGGAGAGAATTTTTTTGAGTAGATATCTTCTCATAATCACCCTCTGCTATGACATGGCTTTTTAACATATTGCTATATCTTGCACTATCTTTATCTATCTTGTTTAATTTGGCTTTGACAGAGAGTATTGTATATTTTATAGAATCTCTTTGTAGTTTGAGACTATCTAGCCTAGCTTTTGCTCTTTTGGCTTGTAGTGGCAGAGTTTGAGACAATCTTTGGTACTTATACTCTTTTAACTCAATCTTTTTTAAGAGTGCATCTATAGAGTATTTTGTTTGAGATATTTGAAGCTCTGTATCATTTGTATCCAATACTCCCAAAAGTTCACCTTTTGATACCTTTTGGTTCTCTTTGGCTTTGAGTTCTTTGAGATCTCCAGCTACCCTAAATGATAGTGTAGCTATTTTGTTGCTCTTTATAAATGCTGCATCACTTATAGCATATATTTGACGAGTATGTATATATCTGTAACCCATAAATATAAATACAGCTACAATAGCCAGTATTATGAATGCTCCAACTCTTTTTGACACAATTAACCCTTTTTACTGTATTTATCCAAGATCTTATCTGCATTTGAACGAAGTGATACATTAGGCTCTTTGAATTTTTCTAACCTTTTGTCTATTTTTAACTCTTTTTTACTCTGCTTTGTTGATAGTTTGTTTTGTAGCTTTTTGTTACTCTTTTTGGCAGGTTTGATAAGAGGCTTCAAGATTGTATATATAATAGATATAGAGATTACTGTTATTAAAAACCACTTTAAAAATAGAGCATAGAGTATATATCTGTGTTGATTACTTTTGGCAAAATATATGCTCAAGTCATCATATATGCCATCAATTACAACTATTGATAGAACTCCTATTATCATAAAAAAGAGTATTTTTGAATTTCTTTTGATATACAAAGATATGGTAGCCCACTTAAATATATGAAACATATCTAAAACCAACTAATTCCAAGTAGTGCAAGTAGAGCTATAATCCCTTTGCTCTTATAGTCATCTATCAATTTATCCTCTTCATCTTGTATAATAATCTCCAACTCTTCATCTGTAAGTCTGTTTATATCTATCTGTCTTTCTGCAAGTCGTGCTTTTGTTCTTAAAATAGCTTTTTGTCTGAGTCTTGAGCGAAACTTGTACTTCAAATTTAATGGTAGCTTCTGTATAGTTGTAGTTATTGTATTTTTCAATAGAGTAAACCTCCATAGATATTTAGAGGGTGTAATCCCTCTATAATTTAATCTGCTTCTAATACAGCACCTCTACTGGCATTTGTTACCAATGCTCTATACTGCTTTAACCATCTACTATTTAGTGGTTTGACTTTTGGTTTGAAGTTTTCTCTTCTTGAGGCTATCTCTGCTTCTGAGATTTTAGCCTCTAGTATATAATTATCTACATCTATATGTATCTCATCTCCATCTTTGAGCAAAGCTATCAAACCACCCTCTGCAGCTTCTGGTGATACATGTCCAATACTAGCACCTCTTGTAGCTCCACTAAATCTACCATCTGTAATAAGTGCTACCTTGTCACCAAGTCCCATACCCATAATAAGGCTTGTTGGAGCCAACATCTCTTGCATACCAGGACCACCCTTTGGACCTTCATATCTAATTACTACTACATGACCTGCTTTTACTTTGCCGCTTGTTATTCCCTCAATTGCTTCATCCTGTGAATCAAAGCATATCGCTTTGCCTGTAAATACTCTCTCACCGACAATTCCTGCTGTTTTGATAACTGCACCCTGTGTTGCAAGGTTGCCAAAGAGTATTGCCAATCCACCAACTTCTGAATATGGATTGTCAATTGTGTGAATTATATCTGTATCTTTGATAGTAGCATCTTTGATTCTCTCATATATACTCTCACCTGTTACTGTCAAATTGTCTATGAGTATATCATCACCTCTTTTTTTCATCTCATTCATTACAGCAGATACACCACCGGCTCTATTTATATCCTCCATATGTACTGTAGTCAGAGATGGAGATATTTTGGCTATGTGAGATACATTTTTGCTAATTTCATTCAGTTTGGCTATATCAAAAGGTACTCCTGCTTCATCTGCAATTGCCAACATATGCAAAATAGTATTTGTACTACCACCCATAGCCATATCTACTGCAAAAGCATTATGAACAGCTTTTTCATTTAGAATATTTCTAATATTAAACTCTTCTGGATTTTTGGATTTTGCTATTTCACAAACTCTTCTTGCTGCTTTTTTATATAACTCTTCTCTCTCTTTTGTAAGTGCTAAAATTGTACCATTTCCAGGCAGTGCTATACCCATAGCCTCCATCAATGTATTCATAGAATTAGCTGTAAACATACCAGAACAGCTTCCGCCACTAGGACATGCATTACACTCAAGCTCAATCAACTTCTTCTCATCTATCTCTCCGGCTTCATATTGACCAACACCTTCAAATACTGTAGCCAAATCTATAGGTGTACCATCTTCTAAGTGTCCTGCTGCCATTGGACCACCACTGACAAATACAGTTGGTACATTTACCCTCAAAGCACCCATTATCATACCAGGTACAATTTTGTCACAATTTGGTATAGCTATCATAGCATCAAGCTTGTGTGCATTCATAACTGTCTCTATTGAAGCTGCAATCAATTCTCTACTTGGCAAAGAGTAGAGCATACCATCATGCCCCATTGCTATACCATCATCTACACCTATTGTATTAAACTCAAAAGGAACACACCCGTTTGCTCTAATTTCATCTTTGATTATTTCACTTACTTTATTTAAAAAGAAGTGTCCTGGAATAAGCTCTATAAATGAGTTTGCCACACCAATAAATGGCTTATCAAAATCTTCATCTTTAATACCTGTTGCTCTAAGTAAGCTTCTGTGTGGAGCTCTGTTGTAACCCTTTTTTATCTCATTACTTCTCATTACTACTTCCTCTTACAATTTTATCAATTAATCTCATCTGCTACACCTTTTTAGGCATCAGATACAGTAGAGGGATTATAGCACATATAGGGATAAAGCTGACAAAAATAGTATTTTTTTTGAAAAAAAACAGATTTTACTCTTCACTTTTATAAAAAAAGCTGTTATAATACCACTCCGAGTTCAAAACGGAATCTAAATTGTTAGAGTGCGGGAGTAGCTCAGGGGTAGAGCACAACCTTGCCAAGGTTGGGGTCGCGGGTTCGAATCCCGTCTCCCGCTCCATTTGGTTTTGAATTTTAAGTTTTTAAAAGTAATAATATGTTTGTAAGTGTGTTGGTGCCTGATGCCCGGGTGGTGGAATTGGTAGACACAGGGGACTTAAAATCCCCCGGCTATTGCAGCTGTGCCGGTTCAAGTCCGGCCCCGGGCACCATAAGGCGCTATAGCCAAGTGGCTAAGGCAGGAGCCTGCAAAGCTCTGATCCCCGGTTCGAATCCGGGTGGCGCCTCCACATAACTTTTATTACTATCTACTATCGGGAGATGGCTGAGTGGTCGAAAGCGGCGGTCTTGAAAACCGTTGAGGGTCACACCTCCCAGGG
This sequence comes from Campylobacteraceae bacterium, assembly GCA_027063325.1. Classification (GTDB taxonomy): domain Bacteria; phylum Campylobacterota; class Campylobacteria; order Campylobacterales; family Sulfurovaceae; genus Nitratifractor. The sequence continues at coordinate 29,455 of JAMOSA010000233.1, read as the reverse complement.
TTCGAATCCCTGTCTCCCGGCCATCAATTTCTACAACTTATTTTCATAAACTCTTTTTACATGATTTTTAAAATTTTTAATCCTAAAAAACATATCCAAGATAAATCAATATTGAAGTTTATTAGGAGATGGGACTTTAGTCCCGTATCAAAAATCATCACACAGTCAACAAAAATTTGTGTTATGATATTTTTCTCTATTATGGAACCATCTCTTTCTTATCCGAGACTCAGATTAAACAGTAAAGTTATACCTGAATAAATCAGCTAACTACCACAAGAGAGAATATGGAGATTTTTACTTTCTCCATCTATAAATATATGATTACAATACCACTATTACAGTCTTGCATCTGCTTTATCTTTTGGTAAGAGACCTTTTATATCAAATACTACTGTATTTGGATTTTTATATCTGTCCAAATCCAAAGATTCAAACTCTTTGTGTGCAACTGCTAATACTATTGCATCATAACTTTGCCTAATATCTGTAAGTAGTTCAAATCCATACTCCCTCTCAACTTCACTACTGTCTGCCCATGGATCATATACATCAACTTTGCAACTAAACTCTTCAAACTCTCTTACTACATCTATTACACGACTGTTTCTAATATCTGGACAATTCTCTTTGAATGTAATACCCAAGATTAATACTTTGGCATCTTTTATGGTGTGACCTTTGTGTATCATTAGCTTGACCACTCTTTGGACTACCTCTTGACCCATTGAGTCATTTATCCTTCTGCCAGATAGAATAACTTCTGGATGGTATCCAACCTCTTTGGATTTATATGTCAGATAGTATGGATCTACACCTATACAGTGTCCACCTACAAGTCCTGGTTTAAATGGCAGGAAATTCCATTTGGTACCTGCTGCTTTTAAAACTTCCAGTGTATCTATATTTAATTTTTCAAATATAAGTGCCAATTCATTGACAAAAGCTATATTTATATCTCTTTGGGCATTCTCTATAACTTTTGCAGCTTCGGCTACTTTTATACTGGAAGCTAGATGAGTACCTGCTGTTATTACAGATTTGTACAATTCATCTACTTTTTTTGCAATCTTGGGGGTAGATCCTGAAGTAACTTTGAGTATCTTTGTAACAGTATGCTCTTTGTCTCCTGGATTGATTCTTTCTGGTGAGTATCCACAATAAAAATCTTTATTGAACTTTAGAGTACTAAACTTCTCAAGTACAGGTACACAAACCTCTTCGGTTGCTCCAGGGAAAACTGTAGATTCATAGATAACTATATCATCTTTTTTTAATAATTTACCTATAGTTTCACTTGCTTTAATCAGTGGAGTTAAGTCTGGATTTTTGTGCTTGTCTATAGGGGTTGGAACTGTAACTATATATATATTGCAATCTTTGATATGCTCTATATCATCAGTAAACAGCATACCATTTTGCAAAGCTTCTGATAATTGTTCACTAGATAACTCCAAAGTTCTATCTTTGCATCTGTTTAACTCTTCTATTCTCCACTTGGCTATATCAAATCCCACCACTTTGTATTTGAAACTAAATGCATGAGCCAATGGAAGCCCAACATATCCTAACCCTATAATTGCTATTTTATCAGACACTATAAAACTCCCTGTACCATTTTATAAAGTTTGCTACACCCTCTTTAATTGGTGTAGATGGTTTATATCCCATATCTTTTATCAAATCCTCTACATCTGCATATGTTGATGGTACATCACCAGCTTGTAGAGGCAGCATATTTTTTTGAGCTTTTATACCCAAAGATTCCTCTATTGCTTCTATAAAATCCATAAGTTTTACTGGATTGTTATTGCCGATATTATATATTTTGTATGGTGCAACAGAAGAGCTAGGATCTGGATTTTTGCCACTCCAGTTTTTATTACCCTTTGGAGGCTTTTGGATAATGCGTACAATCCCCTCTACAATATCATCTATATATGTAAAATCTCTTTGCATATTGCCATAGTTATATACATCTATGGCTTTACCCTCCAACATAGCTTTAGTAAACAAAAATAGAGCCATATCTGGTCTGCCCCATGGACCATATACAGTAAAAAATCTAAGTCCAGTCGTAGGTAAATTATACAGATGGCTATATGTATGAGCCATTAATTCATTACTCTTTTTACTTGCAGCATACAGACTTATTGGATGATCAACATTATCATGTACACTAAATGGCATACTCTCATTGAGTCCATATACGCTGGAGCTGCTGGCATATACCAAATGCTTTATACCATTATGCCTACAAGATTCTAATATATTTGTAAAGCCTACTATATTGCTCTGAATATAAACATTGGGATTTGTGATACTGTATCTAACTCCAGCTTGGGCAGCTAGATTACATACAGCATCAAACTTTTCACTCTCAAAAAGTCTATCTATCCCCTCTTTATCTTCTAAGTTCAATTTGATAAATTTGTAATTGGGGTTGGTTTGACTAACAAGTATGGAGTTGTATGTAGCCTCTTTGGCTCCTTCTATACCGCTATCTTCCAATCTGCCATATTTTACTCTAATATCATAATAGTCATTTATATTATCCAGCCCAACTACTTCAAAACCTTCACTTGTCAATCTTTTAGCCAAATGATAACCTATAAAACCAGCAGTACCTGTTACTAATATTTTCATTTGGACTATTTTAACCTTTGTAGTCTTCTAAATATTTGGTATCAAAGTTATTGTTTCTAAAGTCTTCATTTCTCATCATCTTTCTATGAAAATCTATAGTGGTTCTAACTCCAGCTACCTCAAATTCATCTAATGCTCTTTGCATCTTGGCTATTGCTTTGTCTCTATCTGCTCCCCATACTATCAGTTTACCTATCATTGAATCATAATATGTAGGAATTATATAGTTGCAGTATGCATGGGTATCAATTCGTACATCTTTGCCACCTGGAGCTATCCATTTTTGTATCTTACCCGGACTTGGCAAAAAACTAACAGGATCTTCAGCTGTAATTCTACACTCTATTGCATGACCTCTTAGAGTAATCTCATCTTGAGGCGGTAACTCTTCTCCTTCGGCTACTCTTATCATCATCTCAATAATATCTATACCACTTACCATTTCACTGACACAATGTTCTACCTGGAGTCTTGTATTCATCTCCATAAAATAGAAGTTTTTATGCTTGTCAACCAAAAATTCAAATGTACCAGCACCCTCATATTTTATATGTTTTGTAGCTCTGACTGCTGCTTGGTGTAACTCTTGGCGTCTTTGCTCATCTAATACATTTGCAGGTGATTCTTCTATTAGTTTTTGGTGTCTTCTTTGCATAGAGCAGTCTCTTTCACCTATATGTATGGCATTACCATGACTGTCACCCATTACCTGTACCTCAACATGGCGAGGTGCCTCTATAAACTTCTCCATATACAAAGTACCATCACCAAAAGCACTTACAGCTTCTGCTTCACATGCCAAAAAAGCATTTTCTATATAGCTTTCATCTTCGACTACTCTCATACCTCTACCACCACCACCAGCAGCAGCTTTTACAATAACAGGATAGCCAATCTTTTTTGCCAACTCTTTTGCCTCTTCTGCTGTTTTTACTGCCCCATCACTTCCTGGTATTGTAGGTACACCAGCTTCTGCCATCACCTGCTTGGCTTTTGATTTGTCTGCCATCAACTGCATAACATCAGCACCAGGACCAATAAATTTGATACCATGATGTTCACAAATTTCAACAAAGTTTTGATTTTCACTCAAAAAGCCATATCCAGGGAATATAGCATCGCACTCAGCCAATTCTGCTGCAGAGATTACTGCTGGAATATTGAGATAACTCTCATTACTCTTTGGACCACCTATACAAATTGCAGCATCAGCTAATTGTAAATAGGCGGCATCTTTGTCTGCTGTAGAATAAACTGCTACAGCCTCTTTACCCATCTCCTTAATAGTACGAATAGCTCTTAGGGCAATTTCACCTCTGTTTGCTATAAGAATACGCTTTATCTTTCCCATCTTAGAGCTTCTCCACTCTAAAGAGAGGTTTATCATACTCTACAGGCTCACCATCTTGTACAAGTACCTCCAAAATTTTACAATCATATTCAGCCTCAAGTTCATTCATAATCTTCATAGCTTCTAAAATACACAATGTCTGCCCTTTGCGAACTGTATCTCCTGCTTGAACAAATGGAGGAGAATCAGGGGATGGAGCACTATAAAATGTACCTACCATCGGAGAGGATATTATATCACCCTCTGCCTCATCTTTTTTGGTAGTCTGTACCTCTACAGCAGGAGTTGAAGCTACTTGTTGTACTGTTGGAGTAGCAGATACTGCATCTTTGGATGTCAAAACAGCACCCTTTTCCATGGTTATTTCAAACTCTTTATCTTTTATCTTTATCTTATTTAATCCACTCTTACCAAATAGTTTTATTAACTCTTTTATATCATCAAATTTCATATTCTCTCCCTTTACTATCGCTTGGATATAATAGCATCATTATATCTAATGGTTACTAAATAGGTTGTTTAACAATAAATTCATATCTATATAATTACACTGTTTATTTCTCAAAACAGTCTTAGAGTGTGTAAAATTTGTAACTAATTTGGTAATTTTTATAAAATGAGGTAAATATATGGGATTAAAATCAGATAGTTGGATAAGAGAGATGTCTTTAAAACATCAAATGATAGAACCTTTTTGTGAAGGGTTGGTATCAAAGGGTGTTATAAGTTATGGATTGAGCAGTTATGGTTATGATATAAGAGTAAGTAATGAGTTTAAAATTTTTACAAATGTAAACTCTACTGTAATTGATCCCAAAGATTTTGATGAAGCAAATGTCATAGACTATATAGGGGATGTATGTATTGTACCTCCAAACTCATTTGCACTTGCTAGAACTGTAGAGTATTTTAAGATGCCTCCAGATACTTTAGCAGTATGTCTTGGGAAAAGCACATATGCTAGATGTGGTATTATTGTAAATGTAACACCATTTGAACCCGAATTTGAGGGGCATATTACAATAGAGATCTCAAATACCACACCACTACCTGCTAAAATTTATGCAAATGAAGGAATTGCTCAAGTACTCTTTTTGCAAGGTGATACTCCATGTGAAACTACTTATAAAGATAGAAAAGGTAAATATCAAAAACAAAAAGGAATAACCTTACCAAAGATATTAGATTCAAATCAGTAAATATGGCTCATCAAACAATCCACAAAGAGGAATAAAAGCTCTATGAATAATTTTATCAAAAACCTAAAACTAAAATTACTGATAATCTTTGCCATTCCATCAATTGGAATGGTTTACTTCTCATCTGGTTATCTATATGACAAAGTGATACAGTATGACAATACACTATACCTTGACAGGGTATCTCAATATGCAAAGATAAGTAGTAGATTTATAGATAATTTGCAAAAAGAGAGAGGCTTGAGTATAGGATATATCTCAAAAAAATCAGATTTTTTTTATGAAAAGTTAAAAAAACAACGAAAAAAAACAAATGAGTGCTATCAACGATTAAAGAGGTATTTTAACAATTATACAAATAGTGAAAATCAAAACTATCTAAAGAGTGTAGTAGAGAGTTATTCTGATATAGAGAGTTTTAGACAAAAGGTAGATAAAAAAAAGGTTAATATATTTGAGATATTAGACTACTACAGCAATATAATATCAAATCTGATTGCAAGTACAAATATCCTAAAGAGTAAATTTGTAAATGAAGAGTTTTTTAGAACAATAGTAGCATATAGAAGATTGATGCTACTTGGTGAAGTAAGTGGTAAAGAGAGAGCTTTGATAACATTTATGTTAGAGAGTGGTTCAACTGCACCAAGAGTACTTCATACACTAATCAAGCTTGAGATGGAGTTTAAACAAGTAAGACAAGATCTACTCAGTGATGCAACAATTAGAGTATTTACACGCTATAGAGATATTATAGATAAAAAATTTGAAAACAACTATATAGATACAAAACATAAAATAATTTTTGAAAGAGATGTATGCTGTATAAAGAGTAATAAATGGTGGGAAATATCTACTAGGTATATAAATTCTCTTCATAAACTGGATAAAGAGGTACTTAATATGCTGATGCATATGAAGCAGAAGTTAAAAAGAGATGCTCTTACAACTTTGGGGTTGAGTATATTTATATGGTTGCTGTCCATACTTGCTCTGTATCTGCTTATTAGGCTTGTAAGCAGTATTATAAATGCCTTTGGGGATTTAGTATCAAAGATAGATGAGCAAAAAAGACTCTATCAAACTTTTGCAGAATTTTCTGAAATACTTATATATAATGATGATGATGAGAGGACTATTCTTACATCAATGTGTGTAATTTTGTACCAAACAGAGTACTTTAAATATCTCTGGTTGGCAGAAAAAAAAGATGGAGTAATTGAACCATTTATAACAGAAAATATCCCAGCTACTGTATTAAAAAAAGAGATACATGGTAATGATACACTTAAAATAGCTGATGATATAGAGCATACATTCAATGATGGCAGACAGATGGTATCACACCCTGAAGCTGTCAAAAATCCTCTATATGAAGGGATTGAAGTATTTGGATTATACCCCATAAACAGAGATAAACAGACAATATTTGTACTTGTTATTGCATTTGACAAAGAGGAGAAGTTTGATGTATCAATAAATGAGATGCTTGGCAGGATGTGTAGTGCTTTAACTTATGCATTTGAAAAAATTGATGCAAAAGAGCAAGAGAGAAGACTTAGAGAAGAGCTTAGAATTGCAGCTTCAGCTTTTGATGCACATGAGGCAATTACAGTAACAGATACAAATGGAAAAATAGTCAAGGTAAACAAAGCATTTACAGAAATTACAGGATATGAAGCAGATGAAGTTATAGGCAAAAGCACAAACATACTCAAATCTGGTCAGCATGATAAAAATTTTTATGTAGATATGTGGGATAAACTCAGAAGAACTGGTCATTGGAGTGGAGAGATATACAATAGACGCAAAAATGGCGAAATTTATCCAGAGTTGTTATCAATTAGTGCAATCAAAGATAACAATGGTGAAGTTACACACTATATAGCACACTTTTATGATATAAGTGATATGAAAGATGCTCAACAGAGTGCAGAGTATAGGGCTATGCATGATCCTTTGACAGATTTGTATAACAGACAAGGATTAACTGAAGAGTTACAAAGAATTTATTCATACTGTAAACTTCACAAAGAGTTAAATGCTTTTTTCTTTTTTGATTTGGATAACTTTAAACACATCAATGACTACTATGGTCATGAAGTTGGTGACAGAGTATTACAAAAAGTTGCATACAGATTCAAAGAGCTTATCTATGAGGGAGATATAGCAGCTAGAATAGCAGGAGATGAATTTGCCATAATTCTAACTAGACTTGGTAAAAATCAGGAGTCTGCCATTGCAAAAGCATCTATATTTGTAGAGAAACTTATTGAGCATTTTAAAAAGCCTATTATTGTAGATGATATATCAATAGAGGTAAGTTTCAGTATAGGTATCAAGATATTTCCAACAGAAGAAAAGAGTTATCAGGATGTAATTGTAAATGCAGATGTTGCTATGTATCATGCCAAAAAAGGTGGTAAAAACAGATTCAACTTCTTTGATGAAGCACTCGATGAAGCATCCAAAAAGTATCTCGAGATTAAAAATGAATTGACAAATGCTCTAAAAAAGAGTAATGAATTAAAGATATTCTATCAACCAAAAGTATCAATTTCAAGTGGAGAAGTAGAAGGGTTTGAAGCACTCCTTAGATGGCAACACCCCAAAAAAGGGTTACTTAGTCCAGATCAATTTATACAAGCTACTATTGGTAATACTCTTGGTCTTAGATTGAATGAGTATGTAATAAAAAGTGTCTGTAGAGATTTGGTAGAGTGGAAAAAGAGGTGGAGTGATTTTGATAAAAAGGTATCTATAAATATATCAAGTGAACAGTTTGTAACAGATAGTTTTGAAGCTACTTTGTTAGATATTGTACAAAATACTGGAGCAAAAACAGAATTGATAGAACTTGAGATAGTAGAAGATGCTCTACTAAAAGATATAAACAAAACCATAGATACCATAAACAGACTCAAAAATCTGGGCTTTACATTTAGTATTGATGATTTTGGTACGGGTTACTCTTCGCTCAACTATCTAAACAAACTGCCTGTTGATACACTAAAAATAGATAAAGATTTTGTGTTAAGACTCTTTTTGGATAAAAATACTGCTCTTGTAAAGATGATTATAGAGATAGCAAAAGTATTTGATATGAAGACTGTAGCTGAGGGTGTAGAAAACAGCCATGTTTTACAATATCTGGAGACTTATGGTTGTGATATATATCAAGGATACCTCTTCTCTCCTCCTCTGCCACACAACAAAACAGAAGAACTTTTAGCAACTATATATGAAGATGACAAAAAGGATACAGATGTTAAAAAAGAGATACAAAATCCTAATTACAAATGATGATGGTTTTGAGGCTGAGGGGCTTATAGCCTTGTATAACAGACTCAAAGAGATTGCAGATGTTACTGTAGTAGCCCCTACACTCGAAAAGTCTGCTAGTGGTCACTCCTTGACTCTTACCAGACCTCTTAGATTTGTAAATATAGAAGAGTCATTTTATAAACTAGATGATGGAACACCTGCTGATTGTATATTCTTAGCACTCAAAAAGATATATAAAAATAGTAAACCAGATCTTATTGTATCTGGTATAAACAAAGGTGCAAATATGGGTGAAGATATTACATATAGTGGTACAGTAGCAGGAGCTATGGAGGGTGTCTTACAAGGGATCCCATCTATTGCCATATCACAAGTACTGCCAGAAAGTTCAAATATACCATACAATTATGAATTAGCTTCACAAGTAGCTTTGTATATAGCTTCTAGGATATTATCAGTTGATAATCCAGTATCCAAAAGAGAGTTACTAAATATAAATATACCTCCAGTTAGTGAAAACGAATACAAAGGATACAAAGCTACATATGCAGGTATTAGACACTATGGGAATGATGCCCAATCACATATAAATCCAAGAGGTTTAGAGTACTTTTGGATAGGTTTGCCAAAACTTGAGTGGTCATCTAGGAATAATCCCAAATATTTGAGTGACTTTGAAGCAATAGAGAGAGGTTTTGTATCTATTACTCCAATTACTTTGGATATGACAGCATACAATAGATTAGAAAACATCAAGAGGTGGATATGAGATACCAAAGATGCAAAGATCTATTTGGAGAAGAGGGATTTGACAAATTGCAAAAAACCAATATAATAATTATTGGTGTAGGGGGAGTTGGTAGTTATGCCTTGGATTGTCTCTATCGTAGTGGTGTTACAAATATTACTATAGTTGATTATGATACTTTTGAAGAGAGTAATCAAAACAGACAAATTGGAGCAGATATTGGTATAGGAGATAGCAAAGTAGATACATTGGCAAAACTATATAAGGGTATTAATACTATTGAGTGCAAAGTTACTCCCAGTTGGGTATATAAATTTGATTTTGATCCCTATGATATAGTAATAGATGCTTGTGATACAACTCAAGTTAAAATTGCACTTGCTAAAAAATGCTATAAAAAGTTACTTATGTCAATGGGTTCAGCAAAGCGTATAGATACTACCAAAATCAAATACTCCTCTATATGGAAAAGTCATGGAGATGCACTTGCTAGAAAGATAAGAAATGAGCTTAAAAAACATAAATTTGACAGGAATTTTACTGTTGTCTTTTCAGATGAAGAGCCAAAATGCAAAGAGAAGGGATCATTTGTAGCAGTAACAGGTGCATTTGGTCTTACACTATGCTCTATTGCTATTCAAAAGATACTCAAATAACCCTTACTATATATCTAAAATAATTACTCTATATCACCTTTATTGTTTAATAAATATTTTATATTTTAAGTTCTATAATGTATATATACAAAAAAAGGGGTAAAAAATGAAAAGTTTTTTTAGGTATATATTAAAGATAGTAGTAGTTGGAACAGTGTTATTCTCCTTTGCAAATGGTTGTGAAAAGCCAACAGAGGAGAGTTTAACTAGACTCTATGTAGCCACTTTTGACAGGGCTCCAGATAAAGCAGGTATTGATTACTGGTTATATCAATCCTTTGGTGGTAATGCATGTTTAGAGCAGATAGCACAAAGCTTTTTTGATCAAAATGAGACCCAACAGAGATACCCCCAGAGTTTGACAACAGATGAATTTGTAAAAGCCATTTATAAAAACTTGTTCAACAGAGAACCAGATACTGCAGGATTGCAATATTGGGTTGGCGAATTATCAAATAACAATATAAAAAAATCAGAATTTATTCTAGCTGTTATAAATGGTGCATTGTCTGAGTATGGAGATGAAAATGACAAAAAGATTTTAGCAAACAAAACAGAAGTTGGTCTATATTTTGCAAATTCAAATCTAAACAGTGTAATAGAGGCAAAAGATGTAATGAGTGGAGTTACTGGTGATGATATTACAGTACAAGAGGCAATAGCCAAAATAGAGTATATTACACATCTAAGTGATATTCTATTCTCAAAAGTATATGAGTTAAATATAATCAACAACTCTCAATCATCCCAATTGATTGTAAATGATGGTGCACCAACAAGCGGTACAAACAGTTATATATTGGGTGGTACTGTTACAGTAGATCAATTAAATACCAATAACAGAGGCGATGATGCTTTGATTATGCAAATAGACAAAGATAGTGGAGATATACTTGATATATACTATGCCAGATATAAAGATGACTCTATAAATCCTATATATAAACAGAATGAATCTATCATAGATATAGATAGATCTTGGCTTAGTGGTAATATAGCACTACTTGGAAGCGTATTAAGAGATGGTAGCTATTCTTCACTCAGTGCAATGATAATAAACCTAAGTTCAACTGGAGGTTTTAAGTGGGGAGCAATATACAAAAGGGATGATGCTGTTGATTTAAAAGCCATAAAATATGGAGGTGATGCCATATATGCAGTGGGAAATGCATATATTCCAATTGATAACAATGGAAACAAAGCAAATATAGGTATCTTTGTAAAAATTGATGAAAAGAGTGGAGATATACTTGATGCAAAGGCTATAACATCACCTGAACTCTACTATGATTTGGGTTATGGTACAAATGGTGGAGATACATGGAACTTTAATGGTATTGATATTACAAACAGTGGTATCTATATATCAGGTACATCCCAAAATGCAAAAAGAGGAACATCTGCTTTGGTAGTAAAACTTGATTTGGATGGTAATTTTATATATGCAAAAGAGTTTAACAGACTCTATAATGACAATTATCTTACAAGTAGGGGTGATGGTATAATAGTAACAGATAGTGGCATATTTTTGGTATTTGAAGATAATGAGTACTCCTCAAGCTTTATTAATACAGGTTTGATAAATATAGATGCGGATGGAAATATTAAAAGTGCAAAGACTCTTTTACTCTCATCTCCATACAGTTACTACAGAGGTATAACTATCAGTTATAACGGCAAAATGTATCTGAGTGCAGGAGGAACAAATATAGAGTTGACTTCAGATGGATTACCTCAAAAATCCATAGGGTATAATGGAGCGTGGAGTGAAGGAGTCTTTGTAGATCTTGAAAACAGTGTAGTAACTCTTAGTTTCAATTCATTGGGTGGAACTCACACTACAATGTATGTAAACAGATTGGATTACAGTGGATATACATGTGATAAGTTTGCCAAAGTAGAAGAGTATAAATCATATACTGATATAACAAAGAGTTTTGAGACATACAGTTACACTGAAGCCAAAATTATACCAATATCACTAGATATTGACAAAGAACATTTTGAGTATCAGGATGTAACTTTGGATATAAAAGAGTCTTCTTATTGTAAATAAAAAGAGTTAGGTTGGTAATACTATTTTAAAAGTGCCAACCTAACACCCCCTACCCTTTGGATAGTCTCTAAGTTATCTAACATCTCAAGATATGCTATAGCATATTTTCTACTAATTGATATATAACTCTTCCAACTTTGTATATCAATTTGACCCTCTTTAGTTATTATACTCAACATACTCTCAATCAATCTCTTTTTTACTCTTGGTGTAATATATATATCTGAAGTTACTCTATATACCCTACCCTCTTTTTCTAATTGATTTAAAAGAGTCTTTAGTACTGTTATATCTACAGACAACTCTATACTCATTTGATTTAAAGATGGTGGAGTGATAGAGTCTGTCAATTTTAATATAGACTCTTTTATACTCTCTTTGATTGAGGCTTTTGTATATCCTCTTATAAAATAGAGTTGTCCCTCTTTTTGTAGAATATTTTCACTCTCTAATATATACTCAGCCAATTGAAGACCACACCATTTAAATCTATTTGTAATCAATTTTGCAGAAACAAGTGCCATTTTGTTTTTAGCAAAAATACTTAAAACTTCCTCTCTTAGACTATTTATACTCTCTTTGGAGTATATCTTTTGTACTTTTGTATCATAAAAACAATCTCTTAATGAGTTGGTATAGCAGTGTAGTTTTGTAAGCTCTATACCAAACCTTTGCCAAGAGTTACCAACCCTTAGACCCTTTTTGTGATTTGTTGATAGTAGTGCCAAAGCTTTTGTAAAATCTCTACAGTATAGATACTGCAACAATTCTATTTTTGCTCTTTTTCTTATAGGTTCTGACAGAGGTATCAAAACCTCTCCACCACCAATTACACCATATAAATCAAGCAATAAAACTCTATCTTGAAAACACAAAAAGACCTCTTTGTCAAATTTTAATCTGGCAAAGTTTGAATCACTGTATAGAAGTATCTTTGCACTCACTTCTCCTGCTACTGTAACAACTTTTACAAAACTGTTGTGTTTGATATTGTAATTGTACTCAAGTGCTATATCTACACTGTATGAAGCATCTATTGTGGTACCACTGTATAGTATATCTCCTGAATTTACTCTTTTGATATCCAAAAGCATAGCTACTCTTGTATCTTTTGTGGCATATTCAACTTGGCTATGGTGTTGCTCTATACTCTTGATTTTGTACTTTTTGGTACTCTTTTGGTGAAAAACAGAAGTTGATATATCAACTGTACCATTTAAAACAGTAGTAGTTACAACTTTGCCTCTGCCTTTTATATCAAATACTCTATCTATATATGCACGAAATGGCTCATTTACACTACTCTTTTGGGCTGAAAATTGATATAAAAGTTCAAGAAGCTTTGATATAGAAGAGTTATCATATACAGATACTTTTTGTATAGAGTTTAATTTGATATTTCTATAGCTTTTAAACAACTCTTTTATAGACTCTTCTACCTCTTTGATCCTTTTTGTTGTAACTAAATCTGTCTTGGTAACTACTGCAATTACCAAACTGTTTGATACAATATTGAGTACCTTCAAATGCTCAATAGTTTGAGCAGATATACCCTCTTTTGCAGATACTACAAACAGAGTAACCCCATAAGCAAATGCAGAGAGTGCCATTTTGGAAATCAACTCTTTGTGTCCTGGTACATCTATAAAAGCTACTATAGTATTATCCCTTTGGATACTACTGTATCTTGCAAACAGAGTCATACCCCTGTCCAACTCCTCTTTTGAAGCAGTAGAGTATCCGCAGACAGCTTCAACAAGAGCTGTCTTACCATGGTTGATATGACCGGCAACCCCTACAATAATATACTTCATAGATTATCCAAAGCCTCTACAATCTCTTTGATCTCCTCTTTTGTTACTGCCAACATATCAAGTAAAAAATTACCCTTTTCTATTCTGCCTATGATACCTCTTTGTCTAAAGTACTTGTGAAGCTCTTTTGAATCACCCTCAACCACAATAGCAACAGAGGGTAACTCTTTGTTTGATAGAGTACCTCCACCTGTATATCCGACTGTATCTATTGTATATAACTCTTTTTTGGATCTCTTTATTATGCTGTTTGCTATAGTATATAACTCTTTTTTATCTCTTTGTAACAGATAAAGGGTAGTAATAGTATTGGTTTGTCCACGGATATAAGCTTCTACACTCTGCTGAAGTATAGATATTGTTATTTTATCTAATCTGAACATTCTCATAATCTGATTTCGTTTCAACTCTTTAATCAACTCTTTTTTGCCTATTATAATACCAGCTTGGATAGAACCAAATAGTTTATCAGCACTAAAACTAAGCAAAGAGGGTGGCTGTTTGAGTATATGTTTTAAAGATATATGAGAATCTATAATATGTGGTATCTCCTCTATTGAAGCACTTCCTAAGTCATAATAGTCTATCAAACCTCTCTCTTTTGATAATTTTGTAAGCTCTTTTATATCAACTTCAGAGCAAAATCCCTCCATATGGAAGTTTGATTTGTGTACCTTTATAATCATACTGCTGTTAGTACCTATTGCCTCTTTGTAATCTCTTAGATGTGTTTTGTTTGTTGTTCCTACCTCTTTGAGTAAAGCACCACTGGATTTGATAACTTCAGGGAGCCTAAAACTACCACCAATCTCTATCAATTCACCTCTTGAGATGATAGCCTCTTTATCTTTGGCAAATGTATTTAGTATCAAAAACAAAGCAGAGGCATTATTATTAACTGCCAATACACCAATATCACCAAAAAGTTTTTGCAAAGAGTTTTCAAGATGATAACTCCTATCTCCTCTGTTGCCCAAATCTATATCATACTCCAAATTACAATATCCACCTGCCATATCAACAGCTCTTTTGAGCAACTCTTTATCTATTTTGGCTCTTCCCAAATTTGTATGCAAAACAACTCCGGTTGCATTGACAAGAGATTTTAGAGTAGGAGTTGATATAAGTTTGTATCTTTTTAGAATCAAATCTGTAAGATTATTTGTATCTACATCTTTTGAGCCATCTTTGATAATCTTTTTTAATATCTCTATCTCTATATGACAAGCTCTTTTTAGTATATCTCTATTTAGCATAGTAAATTTGGGAGACTTTAGCAATCTATCAACAGATGGTATATCCCTATACTCCATTACAAATCCCACAATCTATGACTAAGTACTCTAGCAATATTGTTTATATCACCTTCTGGAAAATCACTATATAACTCTTTTGCTCTATTTATAATACTCTCTTCTTTAGCTTTGGATAAAAAGAGTTCAAATAGATCTTTATTGTATCCATAACAACCTCTTATTAGATACCATAGTGTCATAAATTCATCTTTAAAGTTTCTAATATGTTTACTATAATCTTCAAAGTTCTCAAAACCACCACTTATCAAATCTTCTGCTACACTATTTAGCCACCCTAAAATAGAGCGTTTTGGTACAGCATAATAGAGTAGTCTTGCTGGTTTGGCAACAGGCGTTTGAATAGCTCCTATATATATACGAAATGCTTTTTCTGTATCTGCATAAAGATTTGTCCTAAGTCCAATAAAACCTATATCACTATGGTAGTGTCTGCCACACCCCTTTAGACAACCGCTAAAACCTATCTTTGTACCTATATCTATCAATTTTTGCGGAAGTTTTGGTAAATCACTCTTTATATCCCACAAAGAGAGTGGACAATATTTACTACCTGCACAAGCAACAACAAAAGCTCTTTTTGTGCTATCTGGAGTAATTTTATTTTTGTATTTTTTAGGAAGTAAAATATGTAGATTTTGATCACACCCCATACGAATAACAGCACTATACTCTTGTGCCAATTGAGAGTATCTATACAACTCTTTTGGCTCTATTAATCCATAGTTTGTATATATGGTTACTCCCATACCACCACCTTTTAGAGGTGTAGCAGGAGTAGGATTTGCAGATTTTACCAGCAGAGTTGCTTTATTTTGCAAATTTGGTACTTTGGCTTTAATTAAATCTCTGAATCTATCTATACCCATATCTTCAATCATATAAAAGAGTCTTGTTTTTGAGCGTGAACCTCTATACCCCATAGTGTTGTATATATCTGCTACTGCCTTAAATATATCAAAAGCATATTTTGGCTCTACAAAGATATTTAGATCTTGTGCTACTTCAGAGTTTTTGCCACCTGCATATATATTAAAGCCATATATATTATCTTTTTGTGAGAGCATCATTACCAAATCATTACCCCAATGATTAACTACTGGCTCAACTCTACCCACAATTGCAGTATTGAATTTTCTAGGCAACATACCCATCCATTCACCATTACCCAAAAATAGAGTCTTTATCTGTTTTATAATAGGCTCTACCTCTATAAGAGTATCAATTGAAAAATCGGCATATGGATCTGTAGTAATTGCCCTAAAGTTGTCAGTAAGAGTCTGTTTTGTCTCTATATTGGCTGTTTTGAGTTTTTGATATATCTCATATACCATATCCGGTTTGATATTGTGCAGTTCAATTTCACCTCTTGCAGTGAGTATTGTATCAAGATTGTATCTAATGGCACTGTTTGCAATATACTCTAAACTCTTCGTATCTATATTACCACCATCTATACGGATACGAATCATATATCTGTCTGGTCTTAGTTTGATATTATAAATACCATATGATTTTAGATAAAATCTATCCTCTTCACTTACATTGGTATAATCTAAATATGCCAACTCTTTTTCAAATTCAACAGGGGATAAAGAGAGTTTGATTCTTTCTATCTTATTTGGCTTTGACATAATAACTCCAGTAAAATATAGAGTTATTATACCAATAAAAAGTTGGTAGAGATCTATTTGCTATATGACTCCTATCC
Organism: Campylobacteraceae bacterium; assembly: GCA_027063325.1. Lineage (GTDB taxonomy): Bacteria > Campylobacterota > Campylobacteria > Campylobacterales > Sulfurovaceae > Nitratifractor. The sequence goes on along the minus strand of JAMOSA010000233.1, from coordinate 12,676 downwards.
CTCTACCTCATGCTCGTTTTTAAGATTTAAGCGTATAATTCCCAAGCTTCTAAAACCAAAAAAGATCATTCTAATAAATTGCCAAATAATGCAATGACGCATTGCTCTTTGGAATTTACCAGGTATCATTGTAGTCTCAAACTGCTCACTTTTAGCAAAATTCAACTCCTCTTTTATTCGTGCCATAACTACTCCTTTTATTCTGGTATAAGTGTCCAACCCGGCTTTAATTTGGCTTTGTATATAAACATATAGTGAAGTGCCAACTTCAACCAGTGTCCAGATACTCCAATCTCACCATAAGTTCTACTTGTATCTCTACCTGTTCCTGGATATTTCTCAAAATCTTTTACAAGAGGATATACAGTAAATGATATAGCTTGACCAGATTTAAATCCAACTCCTGCTGATGCTACACAAATTGAACCCATCTGTGCCATTGAGATAGCCCTTAGTTTGCCACTCTCTCCATACTTTATTTTGTTTGCAATAGAGTGTGCAACTGCTTTGCCAATAGTACCTGCTGGCATACCTGTTCTTGGCGGAGCAGGAGTAATTACTGTACCATTTGGTGATTTTCTTGGTTTGGATATTGGATGAGGTGGAGCAAATGCAATACCAGCTGCAAATATATTTTTGTAATAAGGATTTTGATAGGTACTTGGCCAATCACTCGCTTTCCACTCTTCATAAGGTTTTGGCTCATACTCTGCATCAACTCTCATAAATCCATTTGGCAAAAACAGTTTATCTCTTATATCATTACCATCTTTATCAAATGCCTCTAAATCTACACCCTTAAATGGAGGTATAAGCATAGCAAAATCAAACTCTTCGCTCCCTTTTGAACCATCTATAAGCTCATACTCCAATCTACCCTCTTCTACTTTGCTTGTATGTGCATTGAGTATCCAAGGTATTCCTCTTTCTGCAAATAGAGATTCACCAAGAAGTTTTGAACTCATCACATAACCCATACTACCAAGATGCATACCATCCATACCAAAATCACCCAGATATGGTTCATTTGAGATCCACTTAATCTCCAAATTGTCTCTAATACCAAATCTTCTTGCTTCATGCTCAATATTTAGTATATACTCAAAAGCAGCACCTTGACATGTACATGTCCCATGTCCAGTTCCGACCAATATCTTTTGGGTTTTACCATTTTTGGCTTTTTCAAATATATCTTTAAGCTTCTCATTTGCCTCTTTGGCATGTTCGGCTGTACATACAGATACTGTATATTCACCAATTTGACTATCTATACCAAGCCCCTCAGTAGCTCCAAAATTCAACTTTGGACCAGTAGCATTTATCAAATAGTCATACTCAACTATCTCCTCTTGTCCTTTTTTATCTTTGGATGTATATTCAATAGTAATATATGGCTTTGATACCTCATATGATCCCTCTGGATATATAGCAACTGCTTTTGCCTGTTTATAGACAATACCAGCTTCATTATAAATAGGTGCCAAAGGAAATACAACATCCTCTTTTTTCATTCTGCCCACACCTACCCATATATTAGAGGGTATCCAATTCCATTGACTATTTGGAGTAACTACTATTACCTCATGCTCTTTACCCAACCAATTTTTGAGAAATGTAGCAGCAGTATGCCCTGCTACACCTCCTCCCATTACTACAACCTGTGCCATAGTCTGCTCCTGATATGTGATAATTTTATTATAGCCAAATATATAATTTTTAATAAATTAGTATTATGTAGATATAATCTTATTATTCAAAACTCAAAAATGAAGCCTTTTAGATTATATAACTGACCTTACGCAGTTGTGGTAAAATAATAGAAGAGTTAAGCCATGACCAAATAACAAAATTTTTATCAAATGATGAATTTGATTTAAATATGTGTTAATGGATAGCTGGTTTTCTTCAAAATAGAGATTAGAATTGATAATGAAAAAAAAAGAAACTACACAATTATATGAAAATCTCTTACAAAAATAGTAAGAACCCAATCAAATCATTTGCTAATAGTGTCTTTAAGGGTGTATGGGATACAATCTCTTATAATAAATAGTTATATATAGTTATACAAAATACATTATATATACAAAAGGTAATTAAAATTGACAAAACCTATATCAGTTAAAAATAAATTTGGTCAATATTTTACTCCTAAATTAATTGTTGATTTAATGATTTCTTTATCAAAAGTTGATAAAGATGCTCTTATATTAGAACCATCATGTGGTAAAGGTATTTTTATTGAAAATCTCAAAAATAAAGGATTTAAAAATATTATAGGTTATGAAATTGATGAAATATTATCTCGCAATATACCAAATGTTATAAATGAAAGTTTTGTAACTGCAAAAATTGACAAAAAATTTGATTTAATAATAGGAAATCCACCTTATATTAGATGGAAAAATTTAGAAGAAGAACTAAAAGAAGAACTAAATGAAAGTATTTTATGGAATAAATATTTTAATAGTTTATGTGATTATTCATATATTTTTATACTAAAATCTATTGAGTTACTAAAAGATGGAGGAGAATTAATATTTATTACACCAGAATATTGGTTAAATACAAAACATTCTTTAAATCTTCGTAACTATATGGTAAAAAATGGATATTTTGAAGAAATTATTCATTTTAATGAAACACCTATTTTTGATAAAGCTACTGTTTCTACAATAATTTTTAAATATATAAAATCAAATAAAAAAAACAACTCAAAAATAAAATTAACTAAATATTATGCTAATCGTAAATTAACTAGTGAAATTATAAATAATATTCAAAACCAAATAGAACAAAAAAACACAACTTATCTTAATATTGAGCAATTTGAAGAAAATAAAAGATGGTTACTAACTTCTAATGAAATTAAAAATGAACTAAAAATATTTGAACAATATTGTTTAATCAAAAGTCATCAAACATCTTTATTTGATTTTGAAACAGATAAATTCCATACTATAGGAGATATTTGTGATATTGGTAATGGAATGGTAAGTGGATTGGATAAAGCCTTTCAAATTCAAGATATTCAACACTTAAATAAAAATGAAAAAAAGCATATTTTAAAGGTTATCAAAGCTAAAGATTTAAAACCATTTAGTTATACAAATATTACATACTATATATTTTTATTAAATATTAAAGATGAAGAAGAACTAAAAAATAACTTTCCAAATTTTTATAATCATCTATTACCATTTAAATCAAAACTTGAAAAAAGATATAACTATAACAGAAATATTCCTTATTGGGAATGGGTATTTTTAAGAAACTATAATCTATTTTCTAAAAATAAAAAAAGAATATTTGTTCCTTGTAAAGAAAGAATATCAAACAAAGATTATTTTAGATTTGCATTGATAGATAAAAATTTATATCCTACTCAAGATGTAACGGCACTTTTTAAAAAAGATAACATTAAAGAAAGTATTTATTATATATTAGCTTTATTAAACAATAAAAGAGTATTTGATTGGCTTATAAACAATGGAGTAAGAAAAGGAAATATAGTTGAGTTCTCTGAAAAACCAATTGCTAGTATTCCATTTAGAAAGATAAATTGGGATAATGAAAAAGAAGTATTATTACATAATAAAATTGTAGAATTATCTAAAAAAACTATACAAGATTATTCAAACATAAATAAATTAAACTTAGAAATTGATAAATTATTTAAAGGGTGAGTTATGGAACAAACAATATATGATAAATTAGTTAAAGAGTTAATTGGAACAAAAATTCCAAAACCAATATCAGAAACACTTTCAGGTCATACAGTAGGAGAACCATTTGACAAACATGTTTGCAATATTTTAAAGCATTTGTTAAACCTTTTGAAAAGTACATCTAACAAAACAAAACCTAGCACCGAACAGGTAAACATATCGGTAAAGTCGGTAGTTATATTGTCGCTATAATTTATCAGCTGACCTTACATATAAGCAAAAGTTAAGCTATAATAAGAAAGATTTAATGGAGAGCTAGATTGCAAAAAAACCAGAAGAGAAAGCAAGAAAAACAAATGAGTACATTGATTTATATACAGATTTTCTAATAAGTCAATTTGGTTATGCAACAGCGACATTTAGATAATGAAGTAAGTCACGATCAAATTACAAGATTTTTAAAAAATAGTGAGTTTACATCAAAAGATATATTTTATGTAGTAATAGCTAATAATTTAAAGTTTAAATATGTATTAATGGATATATGGTTTGCATCCACTGAAAATTCTGAATATATTGCAAACAAAAATAAAGAGTTTATAGTAGCCATTATCTAAATCACTTTGCTTTAAAAATGAAATTGTTAATAAAAGCTAACAAAATTGCATACAATAAGTCGCAAAGATTGAAATGTGCGTAAGATCAGTATATAAATTCACTATCAAAGAGTGCATTGGCTTGAGGATTTCTCTGTTTTTTTAATTCCATATCAACAGCAGGTAGATTTAGTGTAGCAAAAGAGGCTATTGTACCCTCTCTAACACTCCCTTTTGGATGTGTGTATATATTAAATCCATTCTCATAAAGACTCATTCTAACTGGTGTTGCACTTGAATAGGTAGTAATAATACCATCTGGTTTTATGAGATTTGCTACATCTTTAAAGTACTCTTTTGTCCAAAGCAGAGGATTTTTTTTGGGACTAAAAGCATCTTGATAGACTATATCAAATTTTTGAGACAATTTTGGCAAAATTTGGCGTGCATCTGCAAAGTGTATATCTATTTTGTATCTATTATTTTCATATTTTCCATATTTTGCCAAAGAGTCTATAGTATCTTGTAAATATTCAAACTCTTTTGGATAATCAAAGTTAGATAACAAAGCTACCAATTCTCTATCCATCTCCGGAGATACTATCTCCACTTCTATATCTATATTATGCTCTTTTATATAATAGAGTGTTGCTAAGGTATTGTAACCTAGCCCAAAACATATATCAAGTATTACTAATTTATCTCTATCTCCAACCAAATTAAAAGCTGGTATTATATGTTTGTATAGTGATTCACTCAATGCTCCATCTTTTGTAGAGTGATAACACTCATCAAACTCTTTGGAGTATAAAGTAGCAGAACCATCACTGGTATCTACTACTTTATATCTACGAATACTTTTGTTCATCTATACTATCCAAACATCTTTTTCATAATTTTGAAAAAGGCTTTGAATATACCTTTATTACCTACTATATCATTGATATACTCATCATAACTTACTCTTTTTTCTTCGAATATCCCTCTTAGATACTTCTCAGAAGCCTCCATTCCTCCAACTTTTTCTATCTCTACAAGTTTTTTATAGAGTGGTTCAATAGCCTCTATAGCTTCTCTTGGAGCTGCTTTTCTAAATGCAGTATATCCTACTATCTCATTAGTTATTGGATCAACTTTTGTTTCAAATTCTGTTACAACCCAATAGTATCTACCATCTTTTGCAAGATTTTTTACTACTGCCATTATATTTTGTCTGTTTTTGATTCGATCCCACATCATCTTAAAGACAATCTTTGGCATATCAGGGTGTCTAATAATATTGTGTGGTGTTCCTATCAACTCTGTCTCTGTATATCCACTAATCTCCACAAAATAATCATTACCATACTCTATGACCCCTTTTGGATCTGTCTTGCTCACTATATACCTTTTGGGATCAAGAATTATCTCTTCATCTATTGGTACAGGTCGCGTCATTATAAAACCTTTTTGATAAAATATGCTAATATGACTCACTAAGAAGTCAATGCAATATAATTATACTACTTTTTATAAATAGAGGAATAAACAATGGGAAAAAAAGCGGAGTTGGTAGCACAGATTGAAGAGGCAATGGACGCACATAACTATCTACTGTGGATGAGTAGATTTATAGCATATGGAATAAAGAGTGATTTTGATCCAAAACAGATAGAGATTAATGCTACTGAGTGTAAATTTGGAAAGTGGCTATATACAAATGAGAAGTGGATAATATATTTTTTTGGTCATGAACTATTTTATGAACTTGAAAAACTACACAAAGCATGGCATGATGAAAACAATAAAATAATGGAGCTTTACAATAAACACAACAGAGGTCTTTTGAGTAAATTTATACATCATCATAGAATAGCAGATGAAGATTTGGACAAAGCAAAAGCGTATTACGATGAAGTCAAAAGAATATCCAAAGCTTTAACAGATAAAATGGAGACACTAAAGATAAGAACCGAATCTATGTCTGAGACAAGACTTTTGGATGAGTTTCCAAAATAGAATACTACTTTGGTATAAAGATGGGAGTTTGATATGACTGTTGCTGGTCTTTTTGCGGGAATTGGCGGAATAGAACTTGGATTTAAAAAGGCAGGTTTTGAGATACTTTGGGCTAATGAGATAGATAAAAATGCCTGTAAAACATATAGGTTAAATTATCAGCATACACTATATGAGTGTGATATAAAAGAGTTGAATGAAAAAGAAGTTGAAAAGGTAGATGTTTTAACTGCCGGATTTCCCTGTCAAGCCTTTTCAATTGCTGGTTATCAAAAAGGCTTTGATGATGATCGTGGTAATGTATATTTTGAAATTTTAAGATTTATAGATGCAATAGAACCTCAAGTGGTATTTTTGGAAAATGTAAAAAATCTAAAAAGTCACGATAAAGGAAATACTTTTAAAGTTATCAAAAAAAGCCTTGAAGATCGTGGATATTATATAAAAGACAAAGTAATAAACAGTTGCGATTATCTACCACAAAATAGAGAGAGAATATATATAGTTGCTTTTAAGAACAAGAAAGCTTTTGATAGCTTTAATTTTCCAAAACCAAAAAAAATTATTCAAACTATACACGATATTATAGAACCTACTGCTGAAGATAGATTTTATTATCACAACAGTAAATATTACAAACAGTTAAAAGAAGAGATGAAAAACAGAGATACTATATATCAATGGAGGCGTGTTTATGTAAGAGAAAACAAATCTAATCTCTGCCCTACTCTTACAGCAAATATGGGAACTGGTGGACACAATGTACCACTTATAATAGATAGTAAAGATATTAGAAAATTAACACCTGATGAGTGTGCAAAGTTTCAAGGTTTTGATGAGATAATTTTTCCAGAAGATTTAGCTTTGTCTCATAGATATAAACAGATTGGCAACTCTGTTACTGTACCTGTTATTGAAGCTATTGCAAAAGAGATACTAAAGGCTTTTGAATGTGCAAATTTATCAATGAACTCAAAAAATGTGGCTTTAAGAAAAAGTGCATAAAAGAGATTGCACAAAAGTTTGATCTTAAAGAGAGTGATCTAAAAAGATATTATTTATCAGTTTTTTTTAAAGACATTGCTAATAAAGTAGATCTTTTAGAATTAGCAGATAAAAATATAGAGATAATTAAAAACTACTTAGATGATGATCTGCTTATCAAAGAATTTGAATTTATTAAAACAGATCTCAAAAAAATACTTCAAAAATCTCTATATATTGCTTTAAATAATGGTTGGAGTACAAACATCAACCATATAGACAGTGGAATAATGACTGCAAATGCTGGAGATAGTGCAGAGTTTATTTTTGTAGCACGAGCAATACTTGCTGGATTTAATGCAAGTAGTGTAGATGTTAGAAGTAGCCGTTATGATGCAATTGTAGATTTTGAAGGTAAACTTTTGCGTATTCAAATCAAAGGCATTTCTACAGGCAATACAATAAGTTTCAAAGATAGAAACAGAGGTGGTCAAGGAATTGATCATCATCATCAAAGAAATATAGGAAAAAGGATCACATCAAAAGATTGTGATATATATGTTGCTGTGGATAAGCAGGTTGGAATATGTTATATTATACCTATGTATTGGGCTGACAAATTAAGTGATGATGAGTGTAAAAATATAAACATCTCTAAAATTGCAAAATTTAAAGAGAATTGGAATGTACTAAAAGAGTATAACAGGAGTTTATTATGAATATAGAAGCAAACTTGATAGATATTCACTCTTGTGATATATATCCGGCATCTATTGAGATTGAAGATGGATTTATTGTATCTATAACACCTACTAATAAAGAGTACTCTACATATATACTACCAGGATTTGTAGATGCACATATACATATAGAAAGCTCTATGTTGCCTCCATATGAATTTAGCAGATTGGCTATACCACATGGTACAATAGCCACAGTTTCAGATCCTCATGAGATTGCCAATGTACTTGGTATTGAGGGTGTGGAATTTATGATTGCAAATGCTTCAAAGACTCCTCTAAAAGTACTATTTGGGGCATCTCCTTGTGTACCTGCTACACCATTTGAGACAAGTGGTGCTACCTTGACTCCTAAAGATATAGAGTATCTTCTATCCAAAGATGGTATAGGGTACCTTAGTGAAGTTATGAATTTTCCAGGAGTTGTAGCAGGTGATAAAGATATGCTTACAAAGATTGAGATAGCCAAAAGAGCAAAAGTTCCAATAGATGGTCATGCACCAGCACTTAGTGGAGAAGATCTAAAAAAATATATAGATGCAGGTATATCTACAGATCATGAAGCTTTTACACTAAAAGAGGCAAAAGAGAAGATAAATTTGGGTATGAAAATCCTTATTCGAGAAGGATCAGCCGCCAAAAATTTTGAAGCTCTGCACCCATTGATAGCTACTAATACAGATATGGTTATGTTTTGTAGTGATGATAAACACCCAGATGATTTGGTAAAGGGTCATATAAATGAACTTGTAAAAAGATCTCTTAGATTGGGATATAATCTATTTGATATACTAAAGATAGCTTCATACAACCCTGTAAAACACTATAACTTACCAGTTGGATTGCTAAGAGTAGGTGATAGGGCAGATTTTATAGAGATAGACAATCTAAAAGAGTTTAATATACTAAAAGTATTTATAGATGGTAATTTGGTAGCAAAAGAATCTAAAAGTCTGCTTCCTTATATCAAAAGCGATAGACCAAACAATTTCAATACATCACCAAAAAGTGCCAATGATTTCTATCTACCTGAGTGTAAAGAGATAGAAGTTATTCAAGCTATAGATCATCAACTAATGACTTATGAGAAGATTTTAACACCAAACAAAAGTAGTGATGTTTTAAAGATTGCTGTAATAAATAGATATGAGAATACACCTATAAAAGGTATAGCCCATATCAGTGGCTTTGGATTGAAATATGGAGCAATTGCTTCAAGTGTAGCACATGATTCACACAATATTGTAGTAGTAGGTTGTAGTGATGAGGAGATGGCAGAAGTAGCAAATTTGGTTATAAAAAGTAAAGGTGCAATAGCAGCTATTGGCAAAAACAAAAGCTATATATTACCTCTTGAGATAGCTGGTATTATGAGTACTCTTGAAGCGTATGAAGTAGCCAAAAGATACCAAGAGATTGACTCTTTTGTCAAAGAGGAGTTAGGTTCAAATCTATCAGCACCATTTATGACACTATCATTTATGGCTCTGCTTGTAATTCCGGAGATAAAGTTGAGTGATAAAGGGTTGTTTGACGGCAGAGAGTTTCACTTTATATCACCCTGTAAATCCTACTGACACCCTACACACTCTAAGCTTCTGTCCTCTATCCCCTCTTCTGCTTTTATAGCTTCTGGAGATTGACTTCTGAGGTAGTATGTAGATTTGAGTCCAAATCTCCATGCTTCCATATATATATCATTTAGATACCTACCACTTGCTTTATCAAGTGATATAAATATATTTAAACTCTGTCCTTGATCTATCCACTTTTGTCTAACAGCTGCTGCTCTAACAAGTATCCTTTGATCTAATTCATAACTAGATACATAATATGGCCAAGTATCTGGAGAGAGATTAGGGACAACTACAGGAATAAGACCACTCAAATTCTCTTCAAACCACTTTCTCTTATATACAGGTTCAATAGCTTGAGTAGTGCCTACAAGTATTGATATAGAGCTTGTTGGTGCTATTGCCATCAGATAACCATTTCTCATACCATCTTTTTTGACTTTTTCTCTAAGCTTCATCCAATCATGGGTATAACCAAACAATCCACCTCTATCAACCAATTTACAGGCATCTTTATTTGCTTTGTCAATTGGCAAAATACCTTTTGACCAATCTGAACCTTCAAATAGTGGATATGAACCCTTTTCTATAGCAAGATTGCTTGAAGCTTTTATAGCATAGTAGCTGATTGATTCCATAACTTCATCTATTTTATGCAAATGTTCACTACTACCCCACTCTATTTTGGCTTCTGCTAACATTTGAGCTTCACCCATTACACCAAGACCAATAGCTCTTGTTTTCATATTTGTCTTTTTGACTTTGGCAAGTGGATAGAAATTTAGATCTATTACATTATCGAGCATTCTAATTGCAACAGGGACTACTCTTTTGATATCTTCTGGGGTATTGATTTTGGATAGATTGACTGAAGCCAAATTACATACTGCTGTCTCACCATCACTCGCCTCTTTTTCTACCATCCATATACGCTTACCGTTTAGTGAATCAAGTGCTGTAATCTTTTTGGCTGGTTTTATCAACCCATTATCAACTTTTATCTCTTCATCCTCTTCCAGATAATCAATAGTTCCATCTTCATAAGTCAATTTGATTTTGTAATGATTTGGAGATGTATTTTGAAAAATTTCAGTACAAAGATTACTACTTCTAATTATACCTTTGTGACCATTTGGATTGGCTCTGTTAGCACTATCTTTAAAACACAAAAACGGATTGCCAGTCTCAAAGTAGCTTCTAAGTACCTCTTTCCAAAGTCCCTTTGCAGATACTACCTCTTTGGTAATATTATCATCATTTTCTAGCTCTTCATATCTCTTTTCAAACTCTTTGCCATACAGTTGAGACAATTCCTGTACCTCATAAGGGTCAAAAAGAGTCCAGGTAGAATCCTCTTGAACTCTTCTCATAAACAGATCATTTATCCACAGAGCCGGAAACAGGTCATGAGTTCTTCTTCTTTCTTCTCCACTGTTTTTTTTCAGATCCAAAAACTCTCTTATATCTATATGCCAAGGCTCCAAATATACAGCAATTGCCCCTTTGCGGGTTCCAAGCTGATCAACAGCAATTGCCACATCATTTGCAATTTTTAAAAATGGTATAACTCCTCCAGCTGCATGTTTGTGTCCATCTATATATGAACCCATTCCACGAACCTGATTCCAATCCCATCCAATTCCACCACCAAACTTTGATAGTAGTGCCATCTCTTTGTATCCATCAAAGATACCTTCTATATTGTCCGGAGTTGAACCTATATAACAACTACTAAGCTGATGACGAGGAGTTCTGGCATTACTAAGAGTAGGAGTAGCTGCCATTACTTCAAATTTACTCAAAATATCATAAAACTTCTTTGCCCATGTTTGGGAATCAAACTCATTTTGAGCCAAAAACATAGCAACAGCCATAAAGAGATGTTGTGGAAGCTCTATAGGTTTACCATCTTTGTCTTTGAGTAAGTATCTATCATATAGTGTTCTTATTCCAAGATAGGTAAATTGTAAATCTCTCTCTGGCTTGATATAGTCATTTAGATCATCCAAATCATACTTATCTTTGAGTCCAAGTACAATCCTACCCTCTTTTTCACCTTTTATAAAATAATCTCTTAAATGATTATATCCTGTAAAACCTGCCACTTTATGGTATATATCATACAAAAATAGTCTAGCTGCTACAAATGTCCAATTGGGTCTGTCTATATCTATCTTGTCCACAGCAGTCTTTATAAGAGTCTGTTGAATCTCTTGTGAGCTTATCATATCACGAAATTGGAGTTTGGCATCAACCTCTAATTCACTTTGACTAACACCATCTAATCCATCTACTGCTGCTGCAGTATATTTTTGGATCTTAGATACATCAAGGGCTTCAATTCGCCCATTTCTCTTTACTACTCTTATCATCAACAGCTCCTGAGCATAACTTATAACTCATCTCTTTGCAAAAAGACAAAGGAAATCAAATCGGATTTTATCCAAAAGAGCTTGATAAAGCCTTTTGAAATAGTGCTAACTAAAAATCAATCCTATAGCGATATATAGATTATCAATAAATTTTATTAAACCAAATTAGTTATTATTCTTAATTACTATGATAAAATCAAGCAATACATACATTATTGTATGATAGGATCATATATAAGTAACATATAAAATATGTAATATAATATTAATAAATTTTGAAACCTATAAAAGGATTTTAAGGATGGGGCTAATAACTGATTTAAATGAAGATAAATTTCAACAAATACTAATCTATTGTGAAAAGAGATTAGAAGAAGAAAAGAGTACAAAAGAGTTGTTTATAGATTGTAGAAATAAAATTAAAGAGTTTACACCTGCTGATGTAGTATATGTTGTAAAACTAATATTTAAAGATGAAGAGATAATACTTGAGTATGATGATACAAAAAGAGTTATAAAACCAAAAGAGATTGACAACTCTATACTACTAGAGTCTATCAACAATAAACAACCTCTTATTGTAAATGATTTAGTTACTAGTTTTATATATAATCCAAAAATAGATAATCTTATAGATAAAGATATAAAAGATTTAATGTTAGTTCCTATAATAGATAAGAGTACTAATCAAATAGTAGCTATAGTTTGGGCAGCAACTCTATATGATAATTTATATCAATTTAT
>JAMOSA010000232.1 GCA_027063325.1 Campylobacteraceae bacterium | reverse complement strand
ACAAACTTCAACTTTTATGGAGTGATACATCTGATATTAATGTTACTGAGAGTGAACTCAAAGAGTTTTATACCAAAAACAGTTTTAACTATATTGGCAGTGATGGTAAATCACTCAGTTTTGAAGATGCCAAACCCAAAGTCACTCAGGATTTGAAACTCAAAAAGGGTAAAAAGAGAGCTCTTTTGGAGTATGTTGCATACAAAAAGGGCAAAAGGGATGCCGATGAGAATGTAACATTGGCTGTAGATGATAAAAGATTGAGTAAAGATGCCTGGAAAGCTATCAAAAATAGTGATAATGGCAAATTGATAAAACCAAAAGCTGTAGGTAGCCGATATGTTACAATCAAGGTAGTAGATGTAGTAAATCCTGTAATATTGAGTTTTGAAGATGCAAAAGAGAAAGTTAAAGTAGATTGGCAGAAAATTGCTATCAAAGATGCTATAGACAATAAAGCTAAAGAGTTACTTATAAACAGTAGTAAGTTACCATTTGAGAGTAACTTTATAAATCCCCGTTCTACCGAACCTTTGAAAGGGTTGGAGGGGAATAAGATGGGAATTTTTTTACAAAAATTATTTACATCTAATCACAAACAAGGTATCATAGCGGTATTGAATGACCGAGTTGTTTATGAGATTGTTGAACAAAAGATGTTGGAGAAAGATGAGAATAGTAGCGGTGCTATTGTTAAAATCTCTGACCAGCTCAAAGAGGGTTATTTCGAGGAGTCTTTAATCAAAAACTTAACTTCTCGCTATAGTGTAAAGAAGTTTGTACAAGGGATATAAATTGGCAAAAACAATTTTGGCTATCGATATTGGATCGACAAAAGTATCCGCAGTCATTGCCGAAATAAATGAACAGGGTGTTATCAGTATCACAGGTCATGGTTTTGCAAAATCTATGGGTGTCAAGAAGGGTATTATTACCAATATAGAACTTGCATCCAAGTGTGTAAAAAAGGCTCTGAGTGATGCTAGACGCATAGCTGGAAACAATATTTCAGTGGCTACGGTATCGATATCCAATGCGTATGCAAAGAATGTAAATTCCACAGGGATTGTAAATATACCAAACAAAGACATCTCTATACGAGAGATAAAGAGGGTAATGGAGACTGCTCTATATAATGCTAATATCTCAAGTGATGATGAAGTTATTCATGTATTACCCTATAATTTTCGTGTAGATGATCAGGATTTTATAGAAGATCCATATGGTATGAATGCATCTCGTATGGAAGTAGATGTAAATATCATTACTGTTCAAAAATCGAGTCTCAGCAATCTCAAAAAGGCTATTCGCTCAGCAGGACTTGATATTGAAGCTATTGTGTTAAACAGTTATGCTTCTGCAATTGCCACTATGGGTGAAGATGAGAAAGAGCTTGGAGTTGCAGTAATTGATATGGGTGGACAAACCAGCAATTTGGTAATTCATATAGGAAATTCTGTAAGGTTTAATGACTACTTGGGAGTGGGTTCAAACCATATTACAAATGATCTTTCAATGGCTTTGCATACACCGTTGCAGGTGGCAGAGCAGGTAAAGATACAGTATGGTTCCTTGACAGAATTTTCAAATGAGACTATCGAATTGCCTGTAATAGGTGACCATGACAATAAAAATGAAATATCTTTAGAGATTGTACACCGCGTCATTCTGGCAAGAGTCGAAGAGGCTTTGATGCTGTTGTCAAAATCCTTGGATAGAAGTGGTCTAAGAGATCAAATAGGTGCTGGGATTATATTAACAGGTGGTATGACAAAACTTGAGGGTATGAGAGAGTTGGCTCAGGATATTTTTCATGGTATGCCTGTACGCATAGCAAAACCGTGGAAGATAGGGGGATTATTCAAAAATCTTGATGATCCAGTTTACTCTACCATAATAGGATTACTTTTTTATCAAGCTGGTGGGCATACTCAATATGAGATAAACAATTCAAATAATATGCTACATCACAAAGATGATGCTTTGGAAAATACACTCAGTGATATAGCTTTAAACAGTAGTGATAGTGATACCAAAGATAATCCATACAGTACAGAGAGTGGTATATATCCACCACAAACAGTTCAAGATAATAAAGATAATAAATCCACAAAGAGTGGAGTATCAAATAATAGTGATTTTAACTTTATGGATTTGCCCAACCCAACTGAAGAGAAGAGTGGGGTTGTAAGTAAATTTATAAATTGGGCAAGACAGCTATTTTAAAATATTAATAGATTATATAGAGGGGAGAGACAATGGAAAATTTTGAAATTGAGATAGAAACCACAGGAAGCAACAGCGAAGGTGCAAAGATAAAAGCTATCGGTGTTGGTGGTGGTGGCGGTAATATGATTAATCATATGATAGCCGAAAATATTACTGGAATTGATTTGATTGTAGCAAATACAGATGCTCAAGCTCTTGCTAGTTCACTTGCTCCTATCAAGTTGCAAATAGGTAGTAATATCACCAGAGGTTTGGGTGCTGGAATGAGACCAGATATTGGTAGAGAAGCAGCACTTGAGAGTTATAGTGAAATCAAAGATGCACTAAGTGGTGCTGATATTGTATTTATATCTGCTGGTCTTGGTGGAGGTACAGGAACAGGAGCAGCTCCAATTATTGCCCAGGCTGCAAAAGAGGTTGGAGCATTGACAGTAGCTGTGGTAACTAGTCCATTCAAATTTGAAGGTAGAAGAAGAGCCAAGTTGGCAAAAGAGGGTTTAGAGGAACTCAAAAAAGAGAGTGATTCTATTATTGTAATTCCAAATGAGAAATTACTATCAATTGTTGAAAAGAATCTTGGTATAAAAGAGAGTTTTAAGCTTGTTGATGATGTATTGACTCAAGCAGTAACTGGTATATCAAATGTTATTATCTCTCATGCACCAAGTGATATTAACCTTGACTTTGCAGATGTAAAAACTGTTATGAGCCATAGAGGATTGGCACTTATGGGTAGTGGACATTCAACAGGTTCTAATGCAGCATATGATGCTGCAAAAGCTGCTATTGATTCACCATTACTTGATAATATTTCTATTAATGGTGCAAAGGGTGTATTGGTACACTTCAATATTCACCCAGAGCATCCATTGATGCAAATTTCAGAAGCTATGGATATTATAGAAGAGCATGCTGATGCTGATGCTTATGTAATATTTGGTACCACAACAAATCCTGATATGGAGCTTGATGAAGTTAAAATTACCATAATTGCAACAGGTTTTGAAGATCCAAGTAGTATTGAAGCTCCTGTAAGTCAAGCTGATAAAGCTAGAGTTGCTAGTGAAAAGTTAGCTACCAGTACAGCTCAAATACAAGAGCAGCAACCAGTTTCCAAACCAGTTCAATCAGCAAAAGCAACTGGAACTTATAATCAGCCAGTAAGAAGAAGACGAGTAGCTGGTAATACATCTATAGATTTAGATGATGATAGTCTTGATGTACCAACATTTTTGAGAAAACAGTACGATTAGTAACACTTTCTCTCCCCAGAGTGGAACTTTTCCACTCTACTACTCTTTATATATTAAGCATATTTCTTAAAATATTTCGATACTACACACTTAATATAATGCTTAAAAGAAAAGTGTGTAATTCAGTATATGTTAGTAGTTACCATATATAATAATAAAAATTTTTATTTAAAGACAAGGAGTATAGATGAAGAGAATTAAAAAGCTCTCTACAATAGGTACAACTATGGGATTAGGAGCGATACTTGTAACTGGTCTTGGTGGTTGTCAGCAAAAGAGTGAAGAGAATACTACTCAACAAAATCCAGTAGCAAAAGAGAATGCTTTTGTAATACTTGAAGAGGTATCTCCTGGTAAATATAAAGTAGCAGAAGAGTTTCCAGCAAAAGAGACTAGAATTGTTGTAAAAAAGCTTGATGGTACAGAAAAAGTACTAACCAAAGAAGAGCTTGACAAGATGATCAAAGAAGAAGCAGCAAAAGTTGATAATGGAACTTCCAATTTAACCAAACCAAATAGTGAGCAGGTATCTTCTGGCGGTATGAGTATGGGTGAAGCACTACTTGCTAGTGCAGCTGGAGCAATGTTGGGTTCTTGGATAGGAAGTAAGCTATTTAATAATCCAAACTACCAAAATAATAGAAGAGCTGGATATAAAAACCCATCTACTTATAATCGAAGTGTAAATAATTTTGGTAAAAAGAGTAGTACTATGAGTAAAAGAACTTCTACAAAAAGAAGTGGATTTTTTGGTAGTTCTTCAAAAGGTACCTCTTCAACACGAAGCTCATCATACAGAGGTGGTTGATTATGGTAAAGTTATATCCTGTTGAGCCACTACAAAGAGAATATCTTGAAGATTTAGGTTTTCATTGGCATACAGATACAGATGATACTCCATATATTGCTGATTCTTTAGTAGAGATTACAGAAGCTGAAGCTGAGGCTTATTATGAGGCTGGTAATGAGCTATATGATATGTTTATAGAAGCGGGTGAGTATGTTATACAAAATAATCTATTTCATGAGATAGGCATACCATTTAATCTAGTAGAGGAAATCAAAGAGAGTTGGGCAAATGATGTACATTGGCACCTCTATGGAAGATTCGATTTAGCAGGTGGAGTTGATGGAAAACCTATAAAGCTTATTGAGTTTAATGCAGATACTCCAACAGCGCTTTTTGAGACTGCTATTGTACAGTGGGCAATCCTTAGACAAAATGGTCTTGAGGAGGAGGCACAGTTTAATATAGTTTATGATAAGTTATTGGAAAACTTCAAAAGGATAGTTACACTTGAAGAGCAGGTTGATACTTTTGATGCTCTATATGAGGGGTGGAATTTTCTATTTACATCTATTAGAGGTAATATTGAAGAGGAGCAGACTGTAAAGCTACTTCAACATATTGCAACTGAAGCAGGATTTAATACAGAGTTTGCTTATATAGATGAGATAGAATTTTCTCCAGAGGGTATATTTTATAATAATAAAGAGTACGAACTCTGGTTTAAACTGATACCTTGGGAAGATATTGCACTAGAAGAGCCTGATTTGGCACTCTTGCTTGATGCAATTATTAAAAATCAAAGAGCAATAATATTCAATCCTGCATATACTCTGCTTTTCCAAAGTAAAGGAATACTAAAAATACTTTGGGATCTGTATCCAAACCATCCGCTACTTCTTGAGAGTTCATTTGAACCATTAAATGGTAAAAAGTATGTAAAGAAGCCATTTTTTGGTAGAGAGGGTGGTAATGTATCTATATTTGCTAGTGATGGTACACCTCTTGTTGAGATGCCAGGAGATTATGAGAGTTTTGCATCACTTTATCAAGAGTATATAGAGTTTCCACAAGATGCACAAGGTAATAAATATCAAGCAGGATTATTTTTTGCTTATGAGTCATGTGGAGTAGGTTTTAGAAGAGGTGGTGAAGTGATAGATAATATGTCAAAATTTGTAGGACATATTATAGTATAAAAATAAAACATTATAAAAAGGTGCTATAATATATTAGTCTAACAAAAAGGTTTAATTATGATTAGATTGATTATTGTAGCACTCTTGCTTACTCTTTATATCGATGCCAAATGTGACAGAAATGCCAAAATTTTAATCTCTACATACAGTAAAGTCAAAGCCTGTAAAAACAATTACATCATCTTTAGTGATGGAACAAAAATGGTATATGATGATGGCAAAAGAAAGAGTTTTGAACAGAGGCTAAAAAATGCTGATATTCAAGATATGTTTTATGACAAATATCCGATAGGTTCTTGTAAAACTCCCAGATTTAATCATGATCCAGGCAGATACAGAAATGATAGATTTTTTCGTAAAATCTATGGTAGTTCAGCTTCCAGTGTACGCAAAAATTTAGTTAGAGTCAGATGGCTTCCCAAAAGCCTAAAGAGAACTGTTTATATAAAGGTACACAAAAATATAGCTTCCAAAATGAGAGCTGTATCAAATGAGCTTGACAGATTGCCCCAAAAGTATAAAAAGTACCTCTATCCAATGGGAGGCACATTCAACTGGAGAAATATAGCCGGTACGCACAGGCTCAGTTCCCACAGTTTTGGTACAGCAATTGATATTAATGTAAAATACTCTGCATATTGGAGATGGAGTAAGGGTAAGTATAGATACCAAAATAAGATTCCATGTAAAATAGTCAATATTTTTGAAAAGTATGGATTTATTTGGGGTGGCAAATGGTATCACTATGATACTATGCACTTTGAATACAGACCAGAGATTATAAAAGCTTCAAGATAGCAATAATAAGCTATTTTGTAGCACATTTTTATTATCTTTTTGTGTAGAGTCAGTTATTATATATAATAGGAATAAGTTTATTTCCTATATATTCATATTCATATCTTTTGTTTCTTTATATAGTTAATATCCATTTACTTCTATGGTTATACTCTTGTTATCATTATATAGTATAATTAACATAGGTTTAATCTATACAAAAGATACTGCATAAATTATAGTAATATTTTTTTATCTTAAAGGATTTAATAAAATGGAAACTATTATAAAAGATTCTGATAGTAGTAGCAAAAAAACGGATGATTTGGAGCTTGATTTTGCAAAGATTACTTCAAAGAGATTGTTAGAGACTCTTTTGCTCTTTGCATCCAGATATGGGACAGAGGTATCTATTGAGACACTTACAGCCGGTATGCCACATAAACCAGATGAAGAGTTCCCAAATCTACTCTCTGTTTCACAGGCTGAGACACTATTTGATAGAGCAGCATCAAAAGCGGGATTTAAATCGAGTTTGACACAAAGAGATCTAAAAGAGGTTCTTGATTTACATCTGCCTGTAATATTATTGTTAAAAAGGGGACAGTCGTGTATATTAGAAGCTATCAGCAGAGATAGAACAAGAGCCAAAATTATATACCCTGGTACAAATGGGCTTGAGGAGTGGGTACCATTTGACAAACTTGAAAAGGAGTATAGCGGTTATCTCTTTATGTTAAAAAGAGAGATTGACAACAAAGAGACTGTAACATTTGCCTGGCACCATAGAGGTAAACATTGGTTTTGGGATACAATCAAACTCTCTATGCATATATATCGTGATGTATTATTAGCCTCTTTGCTTGTTAATCTGTTTGTACTTGCATCTCCTCTATTTACAATGAATGTATATGATAGAGTTGTGCCAAACAATGCAACAGAGACTCTAATGGCATTTGCTGCTGGGGTTACATTTGTATATATTCTTGATGCTTTTTTGAAGTTTTTTCGTGTAAAGATGCTTGAAATTGCAGCAAAAAAGAGTGATGTAATTATGTCTTCGATTATATTTGAGAGAGTTATGGATATGAAGATGGAGCATATGCCAAAGTCTGTTGGCTCTTTTGCCAGTAATATCCGTGATTTTGATTCAATTAGAACATTTTTGACAAATACAACTTTGGCTCTTGTTATAGATTTGCCTTTTAGTATTCTGTTTTTGTTGGTTATATACTATATTGGTGGTGTAATAGTATTTATACCAATTACTATTATGATTATAATTTTAGCTTATGCTATGATGATTAGAAAACCATTACAAAGAAGTATAGAAGAGACACAAGAGGCTTCAGCTAGGAAAAATGGAATTTTGATTGAGACTCTTCATAATATTGAGACAATAAAAGCTCACGGAATGAATGGCCAACAGCAGTGGATGTGGGAAGAGAGTGTAGGTGAAATAGCCAGGAAAAGTTTAAAATCGCGTATGATGTCAGCTTCTATTCCCACAATTACAGGCTTTTTAGTACAGCTTGATACGGTACTTATTGTAATAGCTGGAGTATATATGATCAAAGATTTAGAGCTTACTATGGGTGGGCTTATTGGTATAGTTATTTTGGCTTCAAGGACAGTTGCACCAATGGGACAAGTTGCAGCTTTGCTCACAAACTATGCAGATACACGCTCTTCATATGAGACAATAAA
>JAMOSA010000231.1 GCA_027063325.1 Campylobacteraceae bacterium | reverse complement strand
TCTTTTTAAAATAGTACTTTTTATCTTTGTTGAGGATAGTAATCTGCAAATATGGCTCCAAGCTTATAGCTCTGTTTTCCATACCTCCTTCTCTAATATGCAATATAGCCTCTTTGCCAAAAAAGTGGGTAATACCAGCACCAAGTAAGATTATAAGAAAAGCCAAATGGAATATAAATCTAGGCAGATGCCTCCACATACGATACTTTATAATAATAGTAACCAAATTGATACCACTAAGAGCCATGACAGTTTCATACCACCAACTATAATATACAATTACTCTTGCAGTAGAACTTCCGTAATCATTCTCCAAAAATGTGGCTATACCAGCACCAACAGCCAATATTGACAGTAGAAGTATTCCTGTTTTAACAGAAGAGAGTATATTTATAAATCTTTTTATGATATGCACCAAATCTTCCTGTCTTATTGGATTATATTACACCATTACTCTTTAGATAACTTCTCCACTGGCTCTTTTTATATTTACCCTCTTCAATACCTTTTACAAATTCCATAATCTTACCCAAAACATAAGGTTTTGCATATCCTGGTAACTGCCATATTTTTTCACCTTTTGAAGATAGTATTACGATATTTGGAGTTACTTTTATCTTGTATAGCATCTGAAGAGATTGTGTAGTAGTCTCATTGCCAAGTATCATATAGCTTTTGTGATCATCTCGTGGAATAGAGTATATATCAAACTCTTTGGCAATAGTATTTAGATATTTATTTTGTATTAAATCCTCTTTTAGCTTTTTACAGTATGGGCAGTTTGAAGAGTCAAATATGAGCATAATCGGTTTACCACTATACTCTATATTTTGTGAATGTTTTATAATAGAGCTGTGTAACAGAGTAATAAATACAATAAAAAACAGTATTGGTTTTTTCATTTTTTGGCTCCTTTCAACTCTATATTATGTTTTTTGTAATACTCCTTTAAAGCCATATATATCTCTCCGTTTTTTCTATCTTTGTCTCTCCATACCCCCTCATTTACAAACTTCAAAGTTGCTATAAACTGTTTTGGAGGCATATATCCTGGTACTATAAATATAGATTTTCCCTCTTTGTCTATAAATATAAGAGTTGGTGTAGCATTGATATGGTAAATTGATATTAAAGTTTTTGTATCTACATCCATTAACTCTCCACTATGCATAAACTTATGTCTTTTTTGCAAGGAGGCATCTATATATACCGCAGTCAGACTCTTTTTTATCATATTTGCCAATTTTGGATTACTGTTTATATCTTTTTGTAACTTTTGGGTATATGGATCTGAAGGTTGTCCAAATACAAGTAGCATCACTCTACCTTGAGGATCTATTTTTGCACCATCTTTAAATATTTGATAGAACTTTGAAAGAGAAGGGGTATTGGTGGTTGTAGTATTTAATTTTGGCTGAGAGTAAGAGGAGTTATCTTTTGGTATCTCAATACTCTCTTTTTTATTATCTTTTACCAATTCTGCTTCACTGCTGTTATTGCAACCTGAAAAACCAAATATCAATAATATTGATACAATCATATATAATCTCATAAAAATACTCCTCTTTTAATCTTGATAAAACCAAAACAATATTTGACTCTAGCAAAATCAAATTGACAAGAGCAAAAAAACTCTTGCCAAATTTTATACTATATAGTTACTTTGCACCGGCTTTTAACAGTTTGTCCATTACATCCTGATGTGCTTTGTCACTTAGAATACCAGGAGTTGTATTTACCTTATCCCACAACTCTTTGTTACTCATATTTTTGTGGCACCCCATACATACGCCAGTTCTTTCCATCTTGTCTCTTGTTTGTTTGTCAAGAGCTCTTGAAGCCGGCCAGTGTGAACCTACATTAACTATCTGCTTGCCTGTTTTTCTATCAACTACTTTTGACCAGTCAAAATTCATACCAGCAATAGCTTTCATCTGTACAGTTGTATGGCTGGAGGCAAATTTACCAGTTGCCAAATCTTGAATATCGACTTTTAAATCCTTATTTTGATCACTTAGGAATTGTCCGTCATTTATACCATAACCCAATGCTTTTGGATTACTGTGACAACTTTCACAACTTCTGGCTTTTCTGCCTGTTGTGTGTGGTTGAACCGGAGCCATATCTATAGCATCTACAATTTGACCATTGTCTTTGACTCTAGCTTGTCTGTTTAGAGCTATTGTCTCTCCATCTGGTCCGATAATGGTATATGTAACTTGACAACCTGGAATTATAGGTGTAACAAGACCTTCACCATTAATTCCCAAAATAGGATCTTCCCATCTTAGATAACTTCTGGTCTCATGTGCTTTTCCAATCTGTTTTTTACCTTTGGTTCCTAGTATAGATTCACTGGTCTCTCCATTTGCAAAGTGTGTACTTCCACTTGCAATCCAATCTATTTTTGATTTTCCTTTTGTATAATCTACTTTTACATGACAACCATAACACTGTGGAGCCCAATCACTATGACAACTATAACACTCCAAATTATCCATATGGGCTTGAACCTCATCCATAGCTACTTTACCAGCTTCACTTTTGTATGATTTGTTTATATGCTTCTCTTTTAGCAAAGGTACTTCCAAATCTTTACCACTTGCTAAGTGTACTATAACCTTGTCACCTTTTTTTACTACATTTCCAAATGGATTACCTCTGGTAGTAAGTAAATATCCATCTAATGGTTTATATACAGTACCTTGCTTCATCCATTGTGGTAACTCTTTGGTTAAACCTCTTTTACCATCTTTGGCACCTTTGGCAAACTCTTTTTCACCATATCCCAATTTAAGCTCCCAAGGATATTTTCGTGTAGTACCATGACAGTCAGAACATTCAATTTCTACCTGTCCCAATGTAGAACCAAACAAAGTACCATCACCATGCATATCTATAGATGTATGACAATCTTGACAAGTCATACCAGCTTGGAAGTGTAAATCCTCTTTGATATGCTTATATCTTTTTCCATGAGTTTTCAATTGTGCTTTACCACCTGGCATTAGTGGAGAACTGTATGGTTGCTCCATCAATCCCATATAACTTACACCTATTCTTTTGCCTCTATTGTGACAAGAGTTACAAGTCTCTGGATGAATACCACTAAATGTTACATCGGTTGTAGGTACATGTACTTTTGCTTCTCTGGTTGATTGCATTTGGTGAACAAGTAAATAACCATGCTCTTTTTTATTGATTGTTGGATCATTACCCTCATATAATCCCTCATTACCATAAGGTATATGACAAGCTGAACACCCCATACCTCTCCAATCGCCTCTTCCTTTTCTGCCTCTTACACCAATATGGCATCTTTGACAATCACTTCTTTGGTATGTAATAGAGGCATGATAAGCTACTCTGGCTTCATAAGCTGCTTGAGATTCACCCTCTCTTTTTATCAAATCTGCACTACTTTTTGGTGGTAGAGGTAATTGCTTTAACTCTGTTGGGAATTGATCTGGATATTTATTTATCATAGCCAACATATAGTTTTTGTACTCTTTTGTACCCCAAAGAGGCTCTTTTCCATCTTCATCTTTTACTGCATAGTTTGCAAATTTTACCTTTTGTGTAGGTTCTGTTCCCCAAGTATGTAAATTCCCCTGTATTTTTCCGGCTTCTGTTGCCATTAGAGATTTTTTTACATTTGCTACTGTATCTGCATGACAGATACCACAGGTTTTATCCATTATCCAAAAGCTGCCGGGATCTCTTACAAATGTAGCAAGACCGCCGGGGTGGGCTTTTGGAGCTCCTTTGTGTGCCTCTTTTGCAGTAGCTGCATCCGGATTACCTCCATGACATACACTACAACCACCACTGTCTCCATAACCCTTACCCATTGCTACAATCTGTTTCATCATATCAGATTTTGGATCTCGTATGGATTCTATACCCTTGTGACACTTTATACAGCTATCTCCTTTACTTACACTCTTGGGCATAGATGTATCGCTACCCTTTTCGTGCATATTTGCAAGAAGCATACTCGAACCTAAAAACATTGCAAATATTGCAATTTTTACCCCCTTTGCCATTATTCCCTCCTTCTATTGTGAGGATATACTCCTCTATATGAATATTACTGATTTAGTGTGCCAAAAAAGTGCTAAAATTATATTTTTATAAATTTAGGATATTATTTTAAATAATTATCATATTTTATCAGGGAGTCAATCTATGTATAGAGTTGTTAAGAGTTTGATTGTATTGATATTGCTCTTTATACCACTGATAGCAGAAGAGTTGAAGTGGATGAATAATTTGGAAGATGCAAAAGAGTTGGCATACAAAGAGAAAAAACCGATTATACTCTTTTTGCACTCAAGACGCTGTTTTTATTGTCCAAAACTTATTGAAGAGGTATTTCCAGATCCAAAACTGCAAAAGTATTTAAAAAACAATTTTGTTTTACTCTCACTTGATACTTCAACAGGCAGTGACAGTATAGAGGAGGATACTTCAGATCAAGCCCCCCAAAGATTTATAGTAAATATGACACCTGCATTTGTATTTATGGGACCTCAAGAGGAAAAACTATACAGAAAAGGTAAAAAACATATGATAATATATGGATATTGGAGTCCAAATGAGTTGATAAAATGGTCTGAAGAGGCATTGAAAAGATTTAAAAAACTTTATGGAGCAAAATATACCAAAGGAGATAAAAAGTGAAAATAATCAATATAGCTATAGCCTCTATTTTGATTGTATCTATATCTTATGCAAAAAACAGGGGTATCCATGTAGTCAAAGAGAAAGAGGGACAAAAATATTATCTAAAAGAGTGTGCAAAGTGTCACCACTCAGGAAAAATTGGAGGTAATATGGCAACTCAAGAGGAGTGGAAAGAGTTGTTGGAAAACAGTGCGGCCAAACTTATAGCTCTTCATAAAGGAGAAGAGAATACAACAGAAGTTATTAGGTATCTAAAGAGTAAAAGGTTTGAAAAAGAGCATAACAAGCTACTAAAGTTTTTGCAAGAGTTTGCAAATGATTCTGAAGATATTCCCACTTGTATTTAGAGTATGAGGCCAAAGAGTGAAAATTTTACTACTTGAAGATGATAAATTTATAGCAGAACAGATTATTGAATATTTTAAATTGTGTGAGTATGAAGTAGTATGGTTTGATAATGGAATTAATCTGATAGAAAATGCTCCTTTGTCTAATTGTGATATTATGATATTGGATATTAATACTCCCGGATTAAATGGGATTGAGGTACTAAAGAGTATAAGGGCTTTTAGTATAAATACTCCTGCACTATTTATTACCGCTATGGGAGATATAAATTATCTCAAAGATGCATATCGCAGTGGATGTAATGATTACATCAGAAAACCTTTTGATTTGGAAGAGTTGGAAGTACGCATAAAACATTTGGTATATGGTTATCACTCTCCACTCAAAAAGATAAATTCATCTTATACTTTTAATATGGAAAATCAAATTTTATATCAAAACGGTAATATTATGAAGCTGACAAACAGAGAAAAGAGACTCTTGTATATACTATTAAAAAGAGAAGGAGAGATTGTTGACAAAGATGAAATCAAAGAGTATATATGGCAAGACAGTGTATGTGACAATACTCTAAGAACAGCTATCAAAAAACTAAGAGACAAATTGAATGATGATATTATTAAAAATATCAGAGGTGAAGGATATACAATAATTCAAGATACAAAATGATTCAAGATACAAAAATCAGTAAAAAGAGATTTACTGTTATTTTAGCCCTCTCATTTTTTATATATGGTATTTTGTTAATGACTCTTTTTTATCTGTTCAGTGAATGGCTTATAGCAAAAAAAGAGACAGAACAGTTTCGTTCTGAAGTATATTTGGAAGCAGATACCAAAGAGAGATTCTTAAAACTTTATATAAAAGATCTTACAAAAAGTCTTCAGGCAATTGCCTACAATCCATACTTTTTAAGTTATATAGATAACAAAGCCTATATAGATTCTGCAAAATTTCTATTTTTGACTATTATGCTAGAGCATAATGACTATATGCAATTGAGATTTATAGATAAAAATGGTATGGAGAGAATAAGATATGAAAGAGACAGAGCCGGAGACAAACCAGTAGAGAGTAAATATCTGCAAAACAAATCCCACAGATACTATTTTATAGAGAGTACAAAACAAAAAGAGGGAACTGTTTATACCTCAAATATAGATTTCAATATGGAAAACGGCAAAGTTGTATATCCGGTAGTACCTGTTTTTAGAGTATCTATGCCTATATACAGCCATGGTAAACTCAAAGGCATATTGGCTATAAATACTTTTGCAAAAGAGATTATAGATATTTTTACAAGCTCTTCTGTCTTTGAGACTGTTATATTTGACAGTAGAGGTTTACTTATATACTATAAAGATAAATTCTATGATGCAAAGTTAAATCCTGTAAAGATTGAAAATATTATACAAATCCCACATAGTGCAATTCCTACAAAATTACATAGTGAATACATATCAAAAAGATATAAAATATATATCAGAGCAATGCAGATGGGAACACAAAGGTTAAATGTAGCTCTTATTCGTAAAAAAGATACACAATTATCACTAAAGAGTGAAGATTATAAAGCTGTAGGTTTGGTACTGCTTCTTTTGTTTGTTTTGGCGTTTCCACTCTCATATCTGTTGAGTCGCCCTACAGAAAGAATGTATGATACACTAGCAAAACAGAGTAAAGAGTTAGAAGAGTTAAATCATACCTTGGAAGACAGAGTAAAGACAAAGACCCAAGAGAATGCAAAAAAAGACAGACTTATAATACATCAGGCCAGATTGGCTGAACTTGGTGAAATGATAGCAAATATAGCCCATCAGTGGAGACACCCTCTTACTAGATTAAGTCTCATTTTACAAAATATAAATGCACTCTCAAAAAGAGGAAAGCTGGAAGTAAACAGATTGGATATAATGCTGACTCAAGCAAAAGAGCAAATAGAATTTATGTCTGAGACTATAGATAACTTCAAAGATTTTTATACACCTTCTGCACACTCCAGCAAATTTTTACTGTCACAAGCTTACTCCAAAGCCATAGAGATTATTGGATATGATTTAAAACATAAAAATATAGATATTAGATACAAAGAGAATAAAAAAATATCATTATATGGCAAAAGCAATCAATTTGCCCAAGTCTTACTCAGCTTAATATCCAATGCAAAAGATGCACATCTATACAATAAAACCCAAAAACCAGTTATTTCAATAGTAGCCAAAGCAAAACAAAATAGTATTACAATCTATATTTCAGATAATGGAGGAGGTATAGATTGTAAATATATGGATAAGATATTTGAACCATACTTCAGTACCAAAGAGGACAAAGGTACAGGAATCGGACTATATATGGTAAAAACCATAATAGAAGAGAGATTTAATGGAAAAATCAGGGTAAAAAGCAATAAAAACGGTGCTACTTTTATAGTTGTGCTAAATACCCAAGATAGCCTTTTGGCTACCTCTGAACTTTTGTAATATATGTACTGTATAATCCGTTTTTATCCTCTTCGTACCATACAAGATAACCCTTTTCTTTGAAGGTATCAATCAAAGGGGATGGTAGAAAGTCACTCTTTATCAAAATAGTTTGACCAATATCGAGTTTTAATAGTGCTTTATTGGTCTCTGCCAGTGGATTTTTATCCTCTTCCAATAGTTTTACAGCATCTAGCTTTTTGACAATTTCATACTCATCTACCCATTTTGGTTTTGAGGTACTCTTTGTATCTTCATTGTCGCTATTCTCTTTTAGAGGTTCTTGCCCAACCTGTTCTCTTAGTTTGTTTACAAGCTCAATTGCATCAAATCCGCCAATCAGGGCCACCTGTTTTAGTGTAGCTATATTGGCTACTGTTTTTCTGAGTATAGGGTTTTTGAGCTTTTTGTACTTTGGACTCAGAGTCATTAGGTACTCTTCTAGTTTTGGATACTCACTAAGAAGTTTATTGATATTGGTATTGGTATCTATATTTAGCATCTTAATCTCCAATTAACACTTTACCAGGTCTGATGGTAATTCAGACTCTTGACCCGGAAATATACTCTCTACATTGAGCTCTGGGTGAATTAACTCTCTGAGTTTCTTTTGGATT
>JAMOSA010000230.1 GCA_027063325.1 Campylobacteraceae bacterium | reverse complement strand
TTAAAATCCCATTTGTCATATATATATAGATTTTTAAACAACTCTTTTTTACCCTCAAAGATATTTTTTAGAGTATCAAGGAATAGACTCTTTCCAAATCTTCTGGGGCGAGAGAGGAAGACATATTTATAATTGTTTATAATATCTAGTGCCATTTTAGTTTTATCTATATAGATATAGTTATCTTCTCTTATCTCTTTAAAGGTTTGTATGCCAATTGGGAGTTTTTGCATAAAAGATTCCTTTTTGTGGTTTTAGATTATTCTATAAAAAAATAGATGAAATTATTTTGATAATAGTTCATTTAGTCTCTTTTCATCTATACACTCAACTCCCAAAGATTTTGCTTTTTCATATTTGCTACCTGCATCTTTGCCATATATAAGATAATTTGTCTTTTTGGATACTGAGTTTGTAACAATAACACCTAGTGATTCTAATTCTTCTTTGATTTTTGAGCGTGATCTACTCATAGTACCGGTTAATACAACCTTTTTATCCTTTAGAAAAGACTCTTTAATATCTATATCTTTATATACTGGATGTACAATATTAAGCAGTCTTGAAACAGAATCTCTGTTTACTCTCATAAACTCCAAAAAGCTCTCAGCCATCTCATTGCCAAAACCATCTATTGATATAAGTTGTTCAGTTGATAGATCTAAAAAATCAACTCCAAAAGCAGAACATATCTTTTTGCTGGCAACTTCACCTATATGCTCAATTCCCAAGCCATTGACAAATCTCCAACACTCTTTGCCTTTACTATCTTCAATAGCTTTTAATAGTTTATTGGCTCTTTTTGCTTGAAATTTTGGCAGACTCAAAAGTATATCAAGAGTCAAAGAGTACAAATCCTCAACACTTTTTAATATACCTGCTTTGTATAACTGCTCTACTACCTTCTCTCCAAGCCCCTCTATCTGCATACACTTTTTTGATGCATAGTGTACAATAGAGTTTACAACTCTAGCTGGACACTTTAGATTTTGGCACTTTATCAATGCACCTTCATCTAGCAGTTTGCTTCCACACTCAGGACATTTTGTAGGTTTTGCAATATCTCTTTGTGTACCATCTCTAAATGATACCAAAGGCTTTATAATCTTTGGAATTACATCACCACTTCTTATAATCAAAACCATATCACCGATTTTTATATCTTTTCTTACTATCTCTTCATAGTTGTGCAAAGTGGCTCTCTCTACTAGAGCACCATCTATATCCACTGGTTCCAATATAGCTACAGGTGTTAATACTCCAGTTCTGCCAACCTGCCAAACTACATCAATAAGTTTTGTCTCTTTTTCAATAGCAGGAAACTTATAAGCCACCATCCATTTAGGGTTTTTAACTGTATAACCCAATCTCTCTTGAACCTCTATATTATCTACCTTTACCACCATACCATCTAGCATTATAGGCAAAGAGGCTCTTTTTTCTATCATTAGGTGATAAAGTTCTTCTATCTCTTTGAATTCATAACATATCTTAGAGATAAATGGTCTTTTAAAGCCAAGTGAATATATATAATCCATCTTTTGACTCAGATATGGATAGCTTAGACTATTCTCTCCCACTCCCCATGGTTGAAATATAAGGTTTCTTTTGGCTGTTATATTTGGATCAAGCTGTCTTAGGCTACCAGAAGCTGCATTTCTTGGATTGGCAAATGGAGTTTCTTGCTCTTTTATTCTTTTAGCATTTAACTCTTCAAATGATTTTAGAGGCATCAAAACTTCACCTCTGATTTCAATTGTATCTTTATACTCTATTGAAAGTGGTATGGAGTGTATTGTTTTGGCATTTATGGTTACATCTTCACCAGTTACACCATCACCTCTTGTAATTGCTCTTTGGAGTACTCCATCACTATAGATTAGATTCAAACTGGCTCCATCAAACTTTGGTTCTACAAAAAACCTTTTTTCTTCATACTCTTTAACTATTTTATCATACCACTCTCTCATCTGTATAGAGTCAAATACATCCTCCATACTCCACATTCGCTTGATATGGTTGGCTTTGTGAAACCCCTCTAATACTCTATCACCTACTCTTTGTGTAGGAGAGGTTGGATCAATCTCATCTTTGTGTTTACTCTCCCACTCTAAAACTTCATGATACAGTTTGTCATACAGAGCATCACTCACCAATGGATCATCATCTATATAGTATGCTTTTGCCCACTCTTTAAGCCTCTTGATAGCCTCTTTGTACTCAAAAGAATTATTTATCATCAAATATCCTCTCTAATCCATCTGGCTGGATCTAGAAGTGTATTATCGTGAATATGTTTAAATGATGCCTTGATTTTTTTAAATATTTCATCATCTTCAAGTTCCATTTTATGTAACCACTCTTTGGTTTTTGCCCTGGCATATGGCATCTTTACATCTACTCTCATAGCAGGACATGCCTCATCACCAATAGTTGCAAACCCATTCTCCATAGCAAAAGCCCCAAGCATAGATTCCCTAGCTTCAATCAAGGGTCGAATCAAATGAAGCCCCTTTTGGGTCTTGTAGATTGGTGCTAGTGATCTAATAGAGCCATTATAAAATATATTCATAAAAAAACTCTCTACTGCATCATCCAAATGGTGTCCCAGTGCTACTTTATTATAACCATTATCTATGGCATAACTGTATAAAGCTCCTCTTCTCATACGAGAAAAGTAACTACAATATGAACTACCCTCTCTAATAGACTCTTGTGATATATCAAAAATCTTTGTTTTATAGACTATGTGTGGTATATCATACTCTTTGCAGTGATTATGCAACTGTGTATAATCCTCATCTGGCATACCATAAGAGACAGTACATGCACAAAACTCAAAATTAAAAGGTGCATGTTGACTCATATGCTTTAGCAGATGAACAAGAGCCAGTGAATCTTTTCCACCACTAAGCCCTACTAATACTCTATCTCCTTCTTGAATTAATCTATAGTTGCCATTTGTTTTGCCAAAGATCCTAAGAAGCTTTTTACTCAGTTTGGCTCTTTTGCTATTTTGACTCTTCAAAAATATCCTCATTTTGTGAAATTTTTTCAAGCATTGCTACTATAAAACTACTGCTAACTTGTGAAGAGTGTTTTAAAAATTCATCAAAATCAAATGCTGCATCCATATCTGCTGCATCACTTATGGCTCTAAGTACAAAAAATGGAACATCAAGAGCTTCACATACAACTGCTACTGAAGCTCCCTCCATCTCTATAGCATCAGCATCAAAAGTTTTTGCTATCCACTCTTTACGCTTTGAGTCTGCTATAAATTGATCTCCAGTGGCAATTACACCTTTTTTCAACTCAATTCCCTTCTCATCAGCTACCTTTTTGGCTATGCGTATGAGATCTCTTGATGCTTCTGTATATACCCTGCCCTCTGGTACATAGCCATGAGGGTGTCCAAATGCAGTAATATCCAAATCATGTTGGCAAAGCTCTGTTGCAGTTATCAAATCACCTATTTTTAATTTTGGATTTACTGCCCCTGCAACTCCGGTAAATAGGAGAATATCACAACCAAAATGCTCTATCATTGTAGCAGCAGTCAATCCTGCATAGACTTTACCTATCTTGCTATATGCCAAGACTATATCAAGCCCTTTATATTTGGCTTCATGATAGATATTACCACCATACTCAATATCATTATGCTTTTTAAAATATTTTAGCAATGGCTCGTGTTCACCAATATCCAAAAAGGGATCAACCTCTTCTATCATAGCACCCATTATAGCTATCTTCATAACTCCTCCAATGCTTTAACAGTAGCCTCAAGTGAAGCCATATCAGATACATTAAAGTGAGGTTTTTTTGTAGCTCTTCTATTTAGCCCTTTTAGTACTGCACCATGTCCAAACTCTATATAGCAATCTACTTCACTATCAATTGATGCAATTGACTGCTTGTAGAGTACAGGTGATACAAGCTGTTTTGGAAGCAACTCCAAAGCACTCTTTTTATCTGAGTATGGTTTGGCTGTTACATTTGATATAACAGGAGCTTTAAAGTTATCATTCAAACTATCTTTTAAAGCATTAGAAAGTGGCTCTACTGCACTACTTAGCAGTGGACAGTGACTAGCTACAGACATATTAAGAAGCATTGCTCTTTTGGCTTTTGCCTCTTTTAAAATCGGCTCTAGTATCTTTAGATCATTTTTGATACCAGCTACTACTATCTGACCATTTGCATTATAGTTTACAGACCATACCTTAGCACCACCATCTCTTTGGGTTTTGCAAATATCTTCTACCACCTCATCAGCCAAACCAAGTACAACCATCATACCTACATCTTGACCCTCACAAGCTTCTGCCATCAATTTGCCACGGAGATTTACAAGCTTGACTGCTTGTGGTATATCTATGGCTCCAACACTACATAATGCAGAAAATTCACCAAGAGAGTGTCCCAAAGCGAGTGTAGGGGTTATTGGATTTTGCTCACTAAAAAGAGCTTTGGCTACCATACTAACAAGCAAAATTGCTGGTTGAGTAAACTCTGTAAGCTCCAACTTATCATTCTCTTCAAATAGCAGTGATTTAAAATCTATTCCACTAACTTCACTGGATTTATCAAATATCTCTCTGGCCAAAGAGCTGTTATCATAAAAATCTCTACCCATTCCAATAGCTTGAGAACCTTGCCCTGGAAATAAAAATGCACACTTTTTTGACATAGTTTTACCTCTTTTTGATTTTATTATACTAAACACTACAATTATATACTCAATTTTATCTATTGCGTTTAATTAATTCTGCAACAATAGCTATCATACTCTCTTGAAATTTATTAAAGTTGTGATTATTTTCACCCTCTGTAACCTCCAAAGAGTCTATCATCTTTAACTCTCTTTGATCTTGAGGCAGATGCATATTAATCCACTCTAAATCTTGAGCATATTTATCTTTTAGTAGTACTAAAGTATCTTTATCTATCGTCATATTATAGTCAATATCACTTAAATTGTGAATCAAAGCATTGCTTACAAAAACTGATTCTCTCATATGTTCAAAATAGTTATTCATTCTTCTCATTAAATCTAATTCAAATGAAGACAAAGAACGGTTTATTTTGGTATCTGGTAATACAAAATCATTGATACCCCTCTCTATTCCCAAAGCTTCATACAAAAAATCATCAAAAATATTACTCTTGGTTTTATCATAATTTCTAAGTATCACTCCTCTTTTTCCAACAACTCTAAGTATCTTTGTAATAGTTCTATAAAATATATAGTGATTATTACCTTTTATACGGTTTTTTACAAAATTAGATAAAGAATCACTAGATAGATGTCTTTTTACACTTTGATGATATGCTGATACAATATGATCTGCAATTGCTCTGACATAATATATAACCCTTATCTCATACCCATCTTTTGAAACCAACTCTTTGAGTAATTCTAATCTTTGAGGTATAAATCCCTCCATATATTCACTAGATAGTAGTATATTTTTACCATTTGATGCCTCTTTGAAACTTCTCCAATAATTTTCAATACCATCTAATGGTTGATCTTGTCTAACCAATTGATGACCAAACTCCAATCCATTACCAGAAGTTGTCCTCATATTGATAGCTCTTACATCATTGTGTGCAGGAGGATAGTATATATTACACTCTTTTGATAATTTATTTCTATTTAATGCCAACATAGATTGCAGTGCTGAAGTTCCAGTTTTACCAGAACCTATATGAAGATATAGTATCTTTTGCATTTTACTCCTTGTTTATGATATTTTGATGTAATATTTTAATAGCATTAAATATACTCTTTGGCTTATTCCAATCTATGTAAGTAGATACTCTATAACTATCTAAAAGTTCCAAAAAAGCCTCTTTTGTACTACTGTTTGGATACAACAACTCTTCAATTGAATCTATATTTCCACTGCTGTATATATCATCACTTAGCATTTTAGAACCAATTTGGGTAGATATCCACTCAATATCTTCTATATTTGATTCTATATATGGTTTGAGTGCTTTATATGTAAACTTTGGTTTTGTACTGCCAATATTTGAAATTTTATTATATAGCAGTCTGTTTTGCTCTATCCATCTCTTACTACTACCTATGGATGTAAAATATCTATATATATACAGTATTGATAATCCCTCAAGTGTAAGAGAGCTATTTAATCTATCTGACTCTTTAATCTCTTTATATGGTAAACCAAGCTTCATACTAAAATCTCTTAGTATATTTCCGTTTGCATCTTCATATGAGTATATTTTTACATTTTCTCTACCAAACAGAGAATAAAACTTTAAAAATTTCAATCTGTATCTAGGTAGAGAAGTCTTTATATTATAGTTTTGACTACCAACTTTGACCTTATGCTGAAAATCACTCATTACAAAGCTACTAAACTCCCTAGCATAAGCAACTATCTCAATACTATTACAAAATGGTTCTACAAACTCTTTGAACTTAATCAATTCATCTTTTGAGAGCATACTTATACCCTCTCCAGATATAAAAAGATTATTTATATTTGGATTGTTTAAATTCTCAATTAAAGTTTGTGCAAAATCCAGGTTGAATCTATCAATATCCTCTTTACTTCTTCCTGCTCTTTTGTGCATCGGATAACTATATGGATTATTACAAAATAGACTATATACCCCTACACTATGATTTGCACTTTTATAATCCAAATAATCAATATCCCCTACTCTCTTTTGATTAAAAAAATAGTTTTGTATGGTAGTAGTACCGGTTTTGTGCATACCTATATGCAAAATCAATCTATCAATATTTTTTGACACGATCTAGCCTATATCAATCTTTTTTACTACATTTAATCCAAATCCAGATAAACCTACAAACTCAGCTTCGATATTGGTAGTAAGCAATTTTATATCCTTTACTCCCAAATCTTTTAGTATCTGAGCACCAACACCTATCTCTTTTACTTGCTCTTTGGATACAATTTTACTGTCCAAAAATATAAGTAATCCACCATTTTGCTTGAGATATTCAATACTCTTTTTCATTGCACTAAACAGTCTGCCATTTATTAAAAGCTCAATATCTGTACCAATATTATGAAATCTTACATTTTCACTAGAGTGCAGTTTATAAAACTGCAATACGGTATGAACTCTATTGAGATGATCTTTATATTTTATCTGTATTACTTTTGTACCTTGAAATTCAATTTCACTCTCATCAATCTTTTCAACAAGCTTCTCATTTGCTAATCTATACTCTACTATATCAGATATATATACTATTGGCATATTATGTTTTTTAGAAAACTCTCTTAGGTCATCTCTTCTTGCCATAGTGCCATCATCTTTGATGATTTCACATATTACTCCAACTGGTGCAAGTCCTGCCAAACGGCACAAATCAACAGAACCTTCTGTATGACCAGTTCTAACAAGTACTCCACCATTCTTTGCAATCAAAGGAAATATATGTCCAGGGCGTACAAAATCTGATCTACTACTAAGAGGTGAAGCCAACAAAGATATACAATCACTTCTCTCTTTGGCTGATATTCCAGTAGTTGCATTAGCTGCATCTATTGAGATTGTAAATGCAGTCTCATGCATAGAGTCATTACTCTGTACCATTGGTACTAGATCCAATCTTTTTGCTATATCTTGAGTAAGAGGTGTACAGATAAGCCCCCTTGCCTCTTTTGCCATAAAGTTTACTTTATTGGGTGTAGAAAATGTAGCAGCATATACCAAATCACCCTCATTTTCTCTATCTTCATCATCCATCATTATAACCATATCGCCTCTTTTAATAGTCTCTATGGCATTTTTTACTCTACTTATTGCTGACTCTCCCATAATCTCCACTTCTATTATATTTTGTATATTAAATAAACAAATTTTTTTGCATTATACCCAATATCAACTAATGTAAATCGATTTAAAAATCTTTTTAGTGATATAATTGATAAAAAATTGGGAGTATTATATGAACAAAGTTTTACGCATTGTTTTGATATTTTTAGCTGTGAGTACACTTATAAGTGCAAAGATGGAGTTTGCCGATCCCAAACCTAGCTTTGATAACCCAAGAAGATGGGTAGTACCAATAAATACAGATGATATAGATACAGTCAACCATATCATAGGAGGTATAAACAATGTACTCAATGAATACCCTCCAGAGGCACTAAATATTGCAATTATATTTTA